>JARKQN010000029.1 GCA_029974835.1 Bacteroidales bacterium | reverse complement strand
GAGGCCTTACGCAGAATGCACTTTCGAATGGGTTTTTCAGCCCGACGGAACAATGACCTTCCCAAAATGATGAGGGAATCAATAGCGGACAGGATTTTCAGTCTGGCCGGAGAAGCAGAATTCATGAAGGCTGCTATTGAGATTTTTATGCGGCAGGCTTCAGAGAATAAAATCTACCGGGAATTTCTCAGCTGCCTTGGCAGAGATCCTGCATCCGTAAGAAATACCTTGGATATTCCGTTCCTTCCGGTGGAGTTCTTTCGTAATCACATTGTAATTACAGGCCCGGGCACCCCTGAAATAGTATTTGAAAGTTCGGGAACCACCGCTAAGGTGAAGAGCAGGCACTATGTTACCGATCTGTCTCTCTATAACGAATCACTTTTAAGGGGATTTGATCTTTTTTACGGCAGCCCGTCCCACTATCTTATAGCTGCCCTGATGCCATCTCCCGAAGAAAGGCCGTCCGGTTCTCTCTCCTACATGGTAAACCATCTGATAAGGTCGGGTGCAGATAAGAGGAGCGGGTTCTTTACCCGGAATTATGATCACCTTGCCGGTATTCTCGGAGATGCAGTGAGGGAAGGGAAAAAATGCATTCTGATGGGCATAAGCTATGCCCTTCTCGATTTTGCCGAAGCAAAACCTATGGATCTTACAGAGGTTATTGTGGTTGAAACAGGCGGAATGAAGGGACGCAGGGAGGAAATTACGCGTGGTGAACTTCACTCGAGGCTGATGAATAATCTGGGTGTCAGGACAATCCATTCCGAATACGGCATGACAGAGCTTCTCAGCCAGGCATGGTCGGACGGTGAGGGTCTTTTTCGCTGCCCCCCGTGGATGAAAATTCTAGTAAGGGAGCTTAACGACCCCTTTAGTGTCTCATCCGAACCGGGACAGGCGGGTGCACTAAACATCATTGATCTTGCCAACATAAATTCGTGTTCCTTCATTGCCACATGGGATCTCGGGCGTCTGCACGAAAACGGCAGTTTTGAAGTGCTCGGGAGGTATGATCACAGCGACGTGAGGGGCTGCAACCTTCTTGCGGGCTGATTCATTGCTCCTGTCCGGTGTTTATTCCGGCCAAATCCCTGATCACCACAGACGCGCATATTAAGCCGAATGCAGCCGGCATGTATGATATTGTTCCGACAACCGAAGCCTTGTTTCTTTCTCCCGATGTTTCCTTTACCCTGGTTTTATCGACATCCTCGGGCGACCAGACAACCCTGAAGCCTTCATTCACTCCCAGCCTGTGCAGCTTTTTACGGAGAATGCGGGCCAGGCTGCATCCGTACGATTCCGATATATCGGCCACCCTTATCTGAAGAGGATCGAACCTGCCCCCTGCACCCATCGAACTGACGATTTTCAGGTTTCTTTTAAGGCTGTGAAATATAAGCCACACCTTCGGAGAAAGGGTGTCGATGGCATCAACAACGTAATCGAACTGCTCCGAAAGTATCTCTATCATCCTGTCGTCGCGGATGTATTCATTTATGGCAGTTATTTCAATACCGGGATTTATATCTTTCAGCCTTTTTTCCATCAGCAGGGCTTTTGCCAAGCCTTCGGTTGATTTGAGGGCAAGGAGCTGCCTGTTCCGGTTGGAAGGATGGATTGTGTCCCCGTCCACAATGGTCATTTTGCCGACTCCTGCGCGGCAGATCATTTCGGCGGCATATGACCCTACCCCTCCGAGGCCTGCAACAAGCACATTTGCCCCCCTTAGCTTCTCAAGTGCAGCAGGTCCCAGACACAATTCAGTGCGTGAATACCATTCCTCCATCCGGCAGATAAAAAAGAATGATCATTAACTTCCTGTGAATGTCATCGCCCTATCTTCCCTGCAACGCTTCAATGCCCCTGTTTATTCTGCTGAGCGTCTCTTCCCTGCCGAGCCAGCTTATAATATCGAAGATCCCCGGTCCTCTGAGTTCCCCGACAAGGACCAGCCTCAGTGAATGCATGGCTGTTCCGTTATTGTAGCCTTTCGCGGCAATGAGGTTCTTTATTTTTTCTTCGACAGATTCAGTGCTGAAGTCCTCCGTTGTGCCCAGTACTCCGGCAATATCATTTAATATGGCCGGGGATTCTTCCTTCCACCTTTTTCTGACAGCTTCTTCATTATAAGCCTCAGGCGGACTGAAGAAGAATGAGGTTTCATCCCACATATCCTTAACAAAACTTATGCGTTCCCTCACGAGACCTGCCAGTATTTCAAGGCGGTTTATATCGTAATGATAACCTTTTGTCCGCAGGATCTCCCTGAATTCCATTGCAAGCTGGTTATTTGTTTTCCGCTGGATGTAAATATGGTTGAACCATTTAGCCTTTACCGGGTCGAACCTTGCTCCGGATTTGTTTATTCTTTCGAGTGAAAATCCGGCAACAAGTTCATCGAGGGAAAATATTTCCCGGTCGGTACCGGGGTTCCATCCCAGGAGGGCAAGCATATTCACGAACGCTTCGGGGTAATAGCCGTCTTCCCTGTATCCTCTGGCGGTTTCGCCGTAAGGCCAGTAAAGAGGGAAAACAGGGAAGCCCATCTTATCGCCGTCGCGTTTGCTCAGTTTTCCTTTACCATCGGGTTTAAGAAGAAGGGGCAGATGGGCAAACAAAGGCGCCTCCCAGCCGAATGAGCGGTATAGCATCACGTGAAGGGGGAGAGAAGGAAGCCACTCTTCTCCTCTTATCACATGAGTGATTTTCATAAGGTGATCGTCCACAATATTTGCAAGATGGTATGTGGGCATGCCGTCCGATTTGAAAAGCACCTTATCGTCGAGAGTAGAGGAGTTGACCGTTATATGACCCCTGATAATATCGTCAAATTCTATCTGAATGCCGGCCGGCATCCTGTACCTTATGACGTAAGGCTCGCCGGTTTCAACCTTTTTAAGGGTCTCAGCCTCAGGAAGTGTAAGGGAATTTTTCATCCTGTCTCTTACCGAACTGTTATAAAGGAAAGTCTCTCCCCCCGATTCGGCCCTCTTTCTTTCATTTTCCAGTTCTTCAGGGGTATCGAATGCGTAATATGCATCTCCTTTTTTAAGAAGCATTTCAGCATACTCCCTGTAGATGCCTTTCCTCTCACTTTGCCGGTAAGGGCCGTAAGGTCCTCCCTCCCTGACACCTTCGTCTACTTTCAGTCCGCACCATTCCAGCGATTCAAAAATATATTCTTCTGCACCTTCCACATAACGGGTCTGGTCCGTATCCTCAATGCGCAGTATAAACGTTCCGTTGTTTTTCCGGGCAAAAAGATAGTTATAGAGCGCAGTCCTGACTCCTCCTATATGAAGCGGCCCTGTGGGGCTCGGTGCAAATCTTACTCTTACCATAATAATACTCCGATCTTTTACTTGTCCGGGCAAAGATACTCAAAGAGGTAAACATTTAACATGATAACAAATATCATCCTCTCCGGAGAAGAAATGTTTTAAATTAGAGTCCGGAAAAATCATGATTCAACCCTGACGCATATGAAAAGGATGATGAAAGCCCTTGTAAAGGCCAGGCCCGAAAAGGGCTTATGGATGCAGGAGGTACCGGTTCCCGAACCCGGATTAAATGATGTTATCATTAAGGTCCGTAAATCTGCAATCTGCGGCACTGATCTTCATATTTACAAATGGGACGACTGGGCCCGGAGGACCATAAAAACACCCATGGTGATTGGTCATGAGTATATGGGATACATAGAATCGGTCGGAGCCGGTGTAAGAAACCTGAAGCCCGGTGACCGTGTTACCGGTGAGGGCCATATTGCCTGCGGACACTGCCGGAACTGCCGCAGGGGAAAAGAGCATGTCTGCGAGAACACAGTCGGAATAGGGGTCAATATCGACGGTTCATTTGCGGAATATGTCAAGATCCCTGCTTCGAATGTTGTTCCTCTCGACAGGAGAATTCCCGACGACTGGGCAGCCATAATGGATCCCTTCGGAAATGCAACCCATACGGCTCTATCCTTCCCCCTTCTGGGTGAAGACGTGCTGGTTACGGGCGCCGGCCTTATCGGGAGCATGGCAATAGCCATTGCCAGGTATTCGGGGGCCAGGTTTATCGTGGCAAGCGACCTGAGCGATTACCGTCTTGATATCGCAAAAAGAATGGGGGCCACCCTGACCGTTAATCCTTCAAAGGGCGAAAAGATTTCAGACGCTGTTAAGAAACTGGGAATGAGAGGATTTGATGTGGGACTTGAAATGTCCGGCTCCCCGGCCGCATTTAATGAAATGGTACTTAATATGTACAACGGGTCGAATATTGCCCTTCTGGGCATTCTCCCGGCGGAGTGTAAGGTTCCGTGGAGCGATATAATATTCAAGGCTATTACCATCAAGGGCATTTACGGACGCGAAATGTGGGAAACATGGTATAAAATGGAGATGATGATCATAGGAGGCATTGACCTTAACCCGGTGATTACCCACCATTTCCATATTGATGATTTTCAGAGGGGTTTTGACGTAATGGAGGAGGGTAACTGCGGCAAAGTGATACTGGACTGGGAATAAAAAACCCCGGCCCCGTTTAAGAGTAAATAATTTATAACGATAAAAAGATGTATTCCGATTTTCAAAACCACCTTCTTGGCCAGCTGAATGAGATCAGGGAAGCCGGGCTTTACAAAAATGAAAGAATAATCGTTTCGGCCCAGGGGCCTGAGATAACGCTCAATACCGGACAGAAGGTTCTTAACTTCTGCGCCAACAATTACCTTGGGCTCTCTAACAGCCCTGAGCTCATTGAGGCTGCACGCAGTGCACTCAAAACCCACGGTTATGGCATGTCATCGGTCCGTTTTATTTGCGGCACCACCGACCTGCATAAGGGACTTGAAAAGGCTATAGCCGGATTTTTCGGCACCGAGGATACAATCCTTTATGCAGCCTGCTTCGATGCCAACGGCGGCGTATTCGAACCGCTTCTTTCCGAGGAAGACGCCATCATCTCAGATGCGCTCAATCATGCATCAATAATCGACGGCGTCCGCCTCTGCAAAGCGCAGAGATACAGGTACAGAAATGCCGATATGGAAGACCTGGAGGAGCAGCTGAAGCTTGCACAGGCCCAGCGGTTCAGGATTATTGTAACCGACGGCGTATTCTCGATGGACGGCAACGTCGCTCCTCTCGACAGGATTATGGAGCTTGCCGAAAGGTACAATGCCATGGTGATGGTTGATGAATCACACTCAGCCGGGGTCGTAGGGCAGACCGGAAGGGGTGTGACCGAATTATTCAATCTCAGGGGAAAGGTCGAAATAATTACCGGCACCCTCGGTAAATCGTTCGGAGGTGCCATAGGCGGTTTTACCACGGGGAAACAGGAGATAATCGACATGCTGAGGCAGAGATCGCGGCCATACCTGTTTTCAAATTCCATCCCTCCTCTTGTGGCTGCAGCAGGAATAAGAATGTTTGAGATGATGAGCAGTACAAACACCCTGCAGGAGAGGCTTCATGAAAATTCCGAATACTTTATCGGACAAATGAGCAGGGCCGGATTCACGATAAAGCCTACCAGGTCTGCCATATGCGCCGTGATGCTCTATGATGCCAAACTTTCGCAGGAGTTTGCGTCAAGGCTGCTTGAAAAAGGTATTTACGTAATCGGCTTCTATTACCCCGTTGTGCCAAAAGGGGAAGCCCGGATAAGAGTCCAGCTCTCGGCCTCTCACACGCGCAGTCATCTCGACAGGGCTGTGGAAGCCTTTATAAGTACGGGGAAGGAGCTGGGTGTAATTTAACCGGGGCTGTTCCCTGCTGGGTCAACCGCATTTAGACGATCCGCAATCCTTGCAGATAAGGCATCCCTCCTGGTACACAAGGTTCTCCGAATTGCATTCGTGGCATTTACCCTTTGCACGTGTACCATCAGGTATATATCTCTTGAGTGCTCTCTCAACGCCGTTTTTCCAGTTATTTATTGAATCGCTGTCGAGCCTGAGCGACTGAATCAGGTTGACCACATCGGGAATAGGCATGCCGTAGCGGAGAACGCCGGAAATAAGTTTGGCATAGTTCCAGAATTCGGGCTTGAACATATGAGAAAGACCCCCCAGGGTGTTTTTATAACCGTATTTATCGGTATACTGAAAGTCGTACCGGGTATTCCCCTCTTCGTCCTTGTTCTTGATAATCCTTCCCTTAACAATAGTTTTCGGGATGGGGAACATCTCCTCATCAGCCATTCCGGTAAAAATCTCATAAGGTTTACCATCCTTGAGGCCGACAAAGGCTATCCATTTTTCCTCGTTATTATTGAACCTAATGATATCGCATTCCAGGACCTTTGGCCTTTTGGGGCGTTCAACCACGGCATCCTTGTTATTTGCGGCACTTACAAGTACTCCGCTGCGTGAGCCGTCCCTGTAAACCGTAACGCCCTTGCAGCCCGATTTCCAGGCTGTCATATAGAGCTCGCTTACGAGTTCTTCTTTCACATCGGCAGGCAGGTTGATGGTAACGCTTATTGAATGATCGACCCATTTCTGGATAGCGCCCTGCATTCTTACCTTTGCAAGCCAGTCAACATCGTTGGCGGTCGACTTGTAATAGGGAGATTTTGCCACGATTTCATTTATCTCCTCTGTGGTCATATTACTGACCTCCTGCGGGTCGTAATTATTCACCTTCAGCCATTCGATGAATTTGTGGTGAAAAACATTGTACTCTTCCCATGAATCGCCGACCTCATCCCTGAATGTCACCTTAACGTCCTTGTCGTTCGGATTTACCTTGCGTCTTCTCCTGTAAAACACTGAGAAAACCGGTTCGATTCCGGATGTTGTCTGGGTCATCAGGCTGGTTGTTCCGGTAGGTGCGATGGTAAGAAGGGCCACATTGCGTCTTCCGTGCCTGACCATATTGTTATAAAGTACCGGGTCGGCTTCCTTGAGCCTGAGTATAAACGGGTTGTTCTTTTCCCTCTCGGGGTCATAAATCTTGAAAGGGCCTCTTTTCATGGCCAGGTAAGTAGATGCCCTGTAGGCCTCGATGGCGAGAGTCTTGTGTACCTCAATTGAGAAGTCGATGGCGTCGTCGCTTCCGTACCTTAGTCCGAGGGCAGCCAGCATATCTCCTTCACCTGTGGTTCCTATGCCCATTCTTCTTACCTCGCTGGTTTTTTTGCGGATGTTTTTCCAGAGGTTTTTCTCCACGAGCTTCAGCTCTTCGGGTTCCGGATCGGCCTCAACCTTTGCAAGTATCGCGTCAATTTTTTCAATTTCCAGGTCAATAATATCATCCATTATACGCTGGGCCAGCCCCACATGTTCCTTAAAGAGTTCAAAATCGAATTTTGCCCTGGCGGTAAAAGGTTCTTTGACGTAACTGGCCAGGTTAATGGCGAGCAGCCGGCAGCTGTCGTACGGGCAGAGAGGTATTTCGCCGCAGGGATTTGTGGAGACAGTCCGGAAACCGAGATCTGCATAGCAGTCGGGTACGCTTTCGCGTATTATGGTATCCCAGAACAGTATGCCGGGTTCGGCCGATTTCCAGGCATTATGAATTATTTTGTTCCAGAGTTCTGTTGCGTCGATGTCCTTAACATATTTCGGATTGTCCGAGTCGATCGGGTACTGTTGTCTGAATTTGTCTTTAGCCTCGACGGCCTTCATGAATTCATCGGTTATCTTAACCGAGATATTTGCGCCGGTGACTTTTCCGGCCTCCATTTTTGCGTCGATGAATTTGGGTGAGTCGGGATGTTTAACCGAAATTGAAAGCATCAGCGCTCCCCTGCGGCCATCCTGGGCCACCTCGCGGGTTGAATTTGAATATCTCTCCATAAACGGCACCACGCCGGTTGATGTAAGGGCGCTGTTAAGCACAGGGGTTCCTTTGGGCCGGATGTGTGAAAGGTCGTGCCCAACTCCCCCTCTTCTTTTCATGAGCTGCACCTGTTCCTGATCAATCTTCATAATACCTCCATAGGAGTCAGATGATCCGTCATTGCCTATCACAAAGCAGTTTGAAAGAGAGGCAATCTGGAAGTCATTCCCGATACCGGTCATCGATCCGCCCTGGGGGACAATATATTTAAAATCCTTAAGAACGCTGTAGATGAGCTCTTCCGACAGAGGGTCGGGGTATTGTTTTTCAATTCTGTGGATCTCGTAGGCGAGCCTTCGGTGCATATCGTCGGGAGTTTTCTCATAGAGATTACCGAACGAATCTTTCAGTGCATACTTGTTGGTCCAGACTCTTGCAGCAAGCTCATCGCCTCCAAAGTAAAGGCAGCTTGCCTGGAAGACCTCTTCGTTGGAATAAACCGTCCGCTGGCTGTTTTTTTTACCCTCAGTTTCAGCAGGCTTGTTCTGATTCTTCTTTCCTTCTTTCTTCTCTGCTGCACCGACAGATTTTTTTTCTTCCGACACCTCCGGTTCACGGACAAAAAGTTCTTCCATACCTTAAAATCGTTTTATATTATTTCCTGAATATGATTTAGTTAAACGACCACCGGTTTAACGAGCGGGTATTTGCTAAAATAGACAAGCATGGTACTTTTTGCAAGACAAAAAAAATTTGATTATTAACATTTGTTTAGATAGTTATTAACCGCCATTGTACATCCGGAAAGATGGGAATCTACGATTACCGCCGTCCACAGATGCCGATTAACAAAGCATATCAGAAAAAACAGGGGGCATGTACGCATGCCCCCTGCAAAAGAGTTAATATTCCATATTAATTAAAGGTATATCTCAGACCAATCTGTAAACCCCAGGTGCTTGATGTTGTATTGACATTGTCAAATGTCTTGGTCGGGAGTGCGCCTCCTGCTTCCACTATCTTAAACACGGGAGTGTTTGATACAATCCTGGAAGAAAGGATTGAACCGTTGCTGAGTGTCAGACGTTTGCGGATCCCCCAGTTGGGGTTGAGCAGGTTGCCGAAGTTAAGAATATCAGCTGTTACCTGCAGTGAATTCCTTTTTCCTCCCACGTTGACAAAGAGATCCTGGAGTATTTTAACATCGAATCTGTGATACCAGGGGAAGAAAGCGCCGTTTCTCTCTGCGTACTGGCCCAGATGCTTACTCAGGTACTTGTCCTGTGCAACATAATTCCAGAAAGCCTCTGCCTGCTGAGCGGCGGTGTACTTAACGTTGCCGCTGACGATGAAGTCTTCGAAAGTAATCTCGCTCTGGTCTTTCGGTATATATATAAGGTCTGCATTTATACCGTCATTATTGAAGTCGTTCGAGTACCTGTATGAGAAGTTACCGTCAATATAGCCTGAATAGAATACTGAGATGGTTGTTGCAGCGTGATTAAGGTATTCTATCTTGTAGCTGAGTGATCCGACAAGCCTGTGAGGTGTCAGGTACTGCGAATAGCTAAGGTCGAGGTTGTTCTGGCCCCTGACCGAAAGGTTGTTCGACCATGCCGAAGCTGCCTGAGAGCCAGGGTTGCCGGAAATATCCTTCGCCATTGATGCAGTATAGGCGAACATACCGTTAAAGTTCTTTACTATCGGGAAATTCAGCTGAGCAGTGAAAGTCCAGCTATAACCCTTATCGGTATTTGTAAGCAGCATTGCCTCGGAAAGATTCGAATAAATCTTTCTTCCAGCGGTTGTCCATACTGGTCGTTTGTCGGGGCCGTTATACGGCGTTGCACCGTAGGGTGTAGGCATATTGATATTTCTCTGTACAATTGCGTTGATATCCTTTGTGTACATCCCTTCGAGTGTCAGGGTCATGTCGAGCGGAAGCTTTATATCGGCAGCAAGGCTTGTTCTCCATACCTGCGGCATTTTGAAGTTTCTGTCAATGCCTGCAATTGAGCTGGGGGCACTGGTACCTGCAGTTTTCGGGAAAAGAGGAACCTTGTTATTGGTACCCTCAAGATTATAGAAAGGATCGGGGTTGAATTTTATGGAATCGAGAGCCGCGGTTGCTGTAAGCTCCACTGTGTTCTGAAGCATACCGCTGTTTGTGGGCTGGTTGGTGAACCATACAAACGGCAGGCGTCCTGTAAAGATACCTGTACCACCCCTTACTTTCAGACTCTTGTTTCCGAACACATCCCAGCTGAAACCAATCCTGGGAGAGGGAATGATTCTTGTTTTTGGCCACTCCCCAAGGTTGAGCTGCTGAAAGTTTTCGAATCTGTAGGTCTCAACTGCCGGATTTGAAACCAGGTCGTTCATATAAAGTGGCATATCGAATCTGATACCGTAGGTTACCTTCAGGTTGTCAAGTACATTGTACTCATCCTGTGCATATGCTGCAAGTTGTCCGAAGCCCAGTTCTGCCACAGGTTTGGGATTATCAGGATCGAATGAATATGTTATTGCAAAAGCAATAGGCTGGTTATTGGGAACACCGTTAACATGGTTTATGAATGTATTCAGATCTTTAAACCTGTAGTAGCTTGTACCGTACCTCATGAATGAGTTACCGAAATAGAGGTATTCAAAAGTAGCGCCTCCTGTAATGTTATGGCGACCGGTTTTATAGGTAATGTTATCGGTAATTGTATAAACATTATTAACCACGTTGTTATTGAAGGAAAACAATTCATAACCGGCGCTCATGTAAGCATTGAGAGGTGATCCGCCATCCCATATATCAATGAATGGGAAAATGTCACTGTTGCTGGTTCTTGTATCCTGTATAAGGGTAATTGTACCAAGGAGCTGGTTCGACAGTGAGTTGGAAAGGCTGCTGTTGAGTTCTGCCGAAAGGGAATTGACAGTATTGAGGAAACCGTAATTGGTGTTCTTGAATGACATTGCGTTTGCACTTACCCTGTTGGAGGATGCCCTGGGGTTGGGTGCACTTGTACCGTTTACAAGCTGGTCATTTGTTGAACGGACGGTGTTGAACCTCAGGCTGAATTTATGTTTCTGGCTGATGTTCCAGTCGAGCCTTGCAAGTATCTTGTAGTTTTCGATCGCAAATGAGCCGTAATTTTCGAAAGGTCCTGTCTCATATCCGAATTTTGTCCTAAGGAAGTCTGAGAATTTTGTAAGCGAGTCGGCAGGCACGCGGCTTACATTTGGATCGCCGATATTATTCTGCCCTGGTCTGTATGCCTGCCATTCCATTCCGGGAACAGTTGAGTTCTCATACTCTCCGTTGAGGAAGAAGAAAAGTTTGTCCTTAATAATCGGACCGCCTACTCTTGCGCCGATTATTTTTGTTGATGTCTTGGCAGCCTCAGGCAGTTTATAGTCGGCAACCTTTGTACCGTTAAACGACTGGTCGCGGTAATATGTGTAGACTGAAGCTGAGTACTGGTTTGTGCCCTTGCGGGTAATGGCATTGATACCTGCACCTGTGAAATTTGCCTGGCGTACATCGAAGGGTGCCACATTAACCTGTATTTCCTCGATGGCATCGAGCGATACGGGTTCGGCATCTCCGCCCGGCATGTTCCTGGAACTCAGACCAAAGTTATTGTTAAAGTTCGAGCCGTCAATCACGATATTGTTATACCTGCCGTCACGGCCTGCGAAGCTGTTGCTTCCTCCGTACAGGGGCGAGAGCCTTGTGAAGTCATTTATGCTCCTGCTGATTGAAGGAAGGGATGTAAGTTCCTGGTTGCTGATGTTGATTGAGGCTCCGGTTTTTAGAGAGTTGAAAGCGGAAGGTTTTGCGCCCACAACAACCACTTCGGTCAGTTCCTGACTGCTTTCAGCGAGAGATGCATTCAGGTCGAAGGTTTCCCCAAGGAAAAGCGTGATATCCGTATAGCTTTTCTTTGTATAACCAACGAATGACACCTCTACTTTATAGGGGCCTCCCGGCCTCATTCCCTGAATCAGGAAAAAGCCTTCGTTATTTGCGGCAGCCCCGTACATTGTCCCCGAAGGAACATGGACTGCCACTACAGTAGCTCCCGGCAGCGCCTGACCTTTGCTATCGGTCACCTTGCCTGCCATTGTTGAAGATGTTGCCCCCTGCCCGGACAATAAAAGAGGAAGAGCCAGCAGAAAGATCAACGGTAGTAAAAATCTTGTCTTCTTGATCATAATTTCAGGATTTGGTTATTAATAATTAATAGTTTATTATTCATCTGATTAACAGTATTATATAAATGCAAAAGCAATTCTTTTCGGGCTTATTAAGATAAGCAGCTTTCATTTTTTAATCACATTTTTGAAAATTTGAGTTATAAACAAGATATAAACCGTTACCAGGCTCAATTGTTAACAACTTTGTTGAAACAAAATTCTGCAATTTTTTCCGAAGCCCCGGCATTCCTTATAACATACCCGGCCGATTCAGCTGAAGAATTTTCGTAAATACTACTGTTGTTTAATAAAAGTTCCATAATTTCCGCAAACTGTTCATAATCGGCAAAACACCACGCACCATTAAGTTTCATCAGGTCGGCTGCTTCCCTGAATTTAGAATGGTTTGGTCCGAACAGAACCGGCACCCCCCAGCATGCAGCTTCAAGTATATTATGTATTCCCTTTCCGAAGCCTCCTCCGACAGCGGCGATATATGCATACCTGTAAGAAGACGACAATAAACCCACAGTATCAATTATCAGCACTCTTGCCGAAGCATGAGCCGGGGTGTATTCGGAAAACATCACACTACTGACATTCAGCATCTTCACCAACTTTCCGGTATGTCCTTTGTCAACCTCATGAGGAGCGAAAATCCACTTCATTCTGCCGGGGTTCCGGTTTATATATCCAGCTATTATTTTCTCATCTTCCTCCCAGCTGCTGCCTGCAATGAATACTTTTTCATCTCCTGCAAATTCCTCAATAGCAGGAACAGGTTCGGCCGATTCGGTTATTTTTTTCACCCTGTCAAACCTGGTATCTCCGGTTACGGTAACATTTAAATAGCCTGATTTGTTAAGAAGCAGCCTGGAATTTTCATCCTGCACAAAAAAATGGGAATACATACCCTGCATTCTGCGGAATAAGCCACCGTACCATTTGAAGAAAAGCTGATCCTGCCTGAAAATTCCCGATACAAGGTATACTGGTATTTCCCTTTTAAATAGTTCATATATGTAATTATACCAGAATTCGTATTTTATAAAGAAGGCCATATCGGGTTTAAGCAGGGAGACAAATCTGCGGGCGTTCCCCGGAGTATCGGCAGGAAGATAACACACATAATCGGCTCCTTTCCAGCCTTTGCGTATCTCATACCCTGAAGGTGAGAAGAATGTAAGCACTATCCTGTATTCAGGGTGCCTTTCACGTATAAGTTCCATTAGAGGTCTGCCCTGCTCAAATTCGCCAAGGGAAGCGCAGTGAAACCAGATAATCCTGCTAATCCCTTCAGTGCCTGCGGCAAGCTTATCTTCCCATCCCCTGCGCCCCTTAATCCATGCACCGGCCTTGCTGTCAAAAAGCGATGCAATCCTGATTAATGCTGCATAAATTCTTATAATAGTATTGTACAGAAAATGCATAATTTTAAATCCAGAGTGCAAAGGTAATAAAGAGAGGCTTTAACCCTGTTACAAAAAGGTTTTTGTTTGATGAAGTTCTTATAACAGCATTTTGGTTACCGAATAAATAATCTTTTACTTTTGCAGGTTAATAAGGGAACAAATGGTAAGGCTCGTTGCCCTGATAATTTCAATCGTACTCCAGATTATTGCTGCTGCAATTGCCCTTAGATTTGTAAGAATGACGCGATACAGGCTGTCGTGGATACTGCTGTCTCTTGCCTTTGTTTTCATGGCTGTCAGGAAACTGATACAGCTTTATGAGTTTCTGCAGGGTACCCCATCGTATGCATGGCAGATGATAGATAACTGGATGGATGTTTTCATCTCATTCATGATCATTACAGGTGTTGTACTTATAAGGGAACTTTTTTCTTCACTCAAGAGAGCGGAAGCAGACAGGCTTAAAACCGAACGGAGGGTACTGAATGCAATTATAACCACCGAGGAAAATGAAAGGAAGCGGTTTGCCAAGGATCTGCATGACGGCCTGGGGCCTCTTCTCTCAACGGTAAAAATGTCTCTTTCGGCTCTCGGGCCCAGTGTTACTGATGCGAGGGGAACAGAAATTCTTCAGAACACAAACCATGTCGTAAATGAGGCTATAAATACCATCAAAGAGGTCTCAAATAATCTCAGCCCTCATGTCTTATCAAATTTTGGCCTCTCAAGTGCAGTCAATGCCTTTGCCACTAAAATAAACCAGTCCAGGGCCCTTGAGGTGGAATTCCGCTCAAACATGGAAAATCTTCGCCTCGATGCCGATAAGGAGGTCGTGATTTACAGGGCTGCATGTGAACTGCTTAACAATGCAATCATTCATTCGGGAGCATCAAGGGTGGAAATAGAGCTCACCAAACACGATAAATTTGTTACTTTGCAATATTCAGACAACGGAAGAGGATTTGACACGTCGGTTTTGAGGTCGGAGGACTGCAGGGGGATGGGTCTGTCAAATATTGAAACAAGGGTAAACTCCATTGATGGCATGTTTTATATCGAAAGTACCAAAGGCAGGGGAACCAGCGCTCTGATCAGGGTAATGGTCTGATCTGTAACATGAAATATTATGGATAAAACCAGGATAATAATTGTCGACGATCATCATCTCTTCAGGAACGGCCTCAGGCTGCTTATAGAGGCCTTTCCAGAGTTTGAGATTACAGGTGAGGCATCAAACGGCAGGGAGTTTCTCGAAATCATCAGAAGTACTCCCGCCGATGTGGTCCTGATGGATATCAATATGCCCGAGACTGACGGGGTTGAGGCAACCAGGGCTGTGATGAAAATAAGACCTGATATACACGTAATCGCACTTTCAATGTACGGCGAGGAGGATTATTATTACAGGATGACCGAAGCCGGCGCAAAGGGATTCCTTTTGAAGGACTCAGACATCTCGGAAGTAAGGGATGCCATACTGACAGTGCAAAAAGGAGGAAGCTATTTTTCCCAGGAATTGCTGCACAATGTAATTCAGAAGATTAAACACAGAGAATCGGAAACAAAGGTGGCCAACCTTTCAAAAAGGGAAAAGGAAATTCTTCTGAAGATATGCGAGGGGCTCTCAAACCAGGAAATTGCCGAAGCTCTGTTTATCAGCAAGAGAACCGTCGACAAACACCGGGCAAATCTTCTGGATAAAACCAACGCCAGAAACACTGCGAGCCTTATACTGTATGCCATTAAAAATAAACTTATCGAAATCTGAAAAATGGCTGACACCGCCAATCTCGGACCCGCCGGTGAAGAAATCGCAGTCAGGCATCTGACCGGCAAAGGCTATACGATCAGACACCGGAACTGGAAGCAGGGCCAGAAAGAGATAGACATTGTCGCAGAAAATGAAAATATGATTGTCTTCGTTGAAGTTAAAACCCGGATGGAAAATTATTACCTTCATCCCCGCGATGCCGTAACCGACAAAAAACAGAAAATGATTATTTACGCAGCAGACACATATCTAAGAATCTATAACATAGACAAAGAGAGCCGTTTTGATGTTATCACGGTTATCTCCGACGGTAAAAACTTTAACGTTGAACATATTGAAAATGCTTTTTACCCCACGCTCAGGTAGAAAATGAATTTAATCAGATAATTAATCTATCAGAAAACAATCATGAGAACATTATCCTTAACATTTATCACGGCCTGCATTTTTGCAGTGTCTTCATCTGCCCAGCCCTCCGGAGCTGCAAGGCAGCAACAGCCGGCGTTACAGAGCGGAGAGTATACTTTTACTACTGTGGTCGATCTCAAGGCGACACCTGTTAAAAACCAGGCAAGCACCGGAACATGCTGGTGCTTCGCTACCACATCATTTGTAGAATCTGAGCTCCTTCGCACAGGCAAGGGAGAATATGATCTCTCTGAGATGTTCATTGTAAGATACAATTACCTCGACAAGCTCAAGGACAATTACCTCAGGCAGGGAAAGGGAAACCTCGGACAGGGGAGCCTTGCCCACGATTTCATGACAGTTTTCGCCAGGGAAGGTATTGTTCCCGACGAAGTGTATCCGGGGTTGAATTACGGTTCCCCGACACATAACCACAGCGAGCTGAATGCATTTGTAAATGCAGTGGCTGCCGTGCCTGTTCAGAGAAAAAACGAAAGCAGTCAGTACCATCAGATTGTCAATGCAATCTTCGATGTATATTTTGGCAAGGTTCCTGAAAAATTTACATACAAGGGAGTTTCATATACGCCGCAGTCTTTTGCCAGAAGCCTGGGAATCAATCCATCCGATTATGTCGAAATAACATCATTCACCCATTTCCCCTTTTATACAAGGGGAATAGTGGAAGTCCCCGACAACTGGCGCATGGAGAAATTCTATAATGTTCCCCTTGATGAGCTTATCCAGATTATGGATTATTCCCTCAACAATGGTTACACAATTGCATGGGACGGTGATGTAAGCGAAAGAGGCTTTTCGCACGCAAGGGGTGTGGCCGTTATGCCTGCATCTGCTGCTGCGGACAATACCTTGGGTACCGACAGGGCAAGATTTGAGAGGCAGGCCGGCCAGGGAAGGCAGGGAGAAGAACCGGCAATATCAGCTCCTGCACCTGAAATAAATGTTACCCAGGAAATCCGCCAGGCCGGATATGAAAACTTCTCAACCACCGACGATCACCTGATGCATCTTACGGGAATAGTAAAGGACCAGAACGGTACAAAATACTATAAAACCAAAAACTCGTGGGGAACAGACAGAAATACCTTCGGCGGATACCTGAATATGTCGGAGAATTATGTTAAGGCAAAAACAATTTTCATAATGGTACACAAAAATGCAATTCCCCCTGCAATCCGCACAAAACTGGGACTTTGAAAATCAAAAGACTTTAGTTGGAAGAGCCGGCCGTTAACGCTGGCTATTTTTATAACTTATCGAAAGTCCGCCGCCGCTGTTATTCACAGTGGTTTCATAATTGGGAAGGCTTTTCACATAGTCAAGGAATTCCTGCTGCCCGCTTCGGAAACCTCCCCTTCCTCCCCTGCCGCCGGGGCTGTAATCATAGATATTATGCGCCGTAAAACAGCCTCCGACCTTCAGCTTCGGTTCAACATCGATGAAATAATTCTTATACCACTCTTTGTCGGCATCGCTGAAGACAAAGTCGAAAGGTCCTTTTAGGTCCCTGACCAGCTGATGGGCATCGGCAAGCCTGGCATCGATATAATCGGAAAGCCCGGCTTTCCTGAAGTTTTCGAGAGCTGTCCTGTGCCTTCCTTCGTCAATCTCAATTGTAATAAGCTTACCGCCTGTCTTGCTCAGCGCCCAGGCAATCCAGATGCCGGAATGCCCCGTGGATGTTCCGATTTCGAGTGCACTTTTATAATTGTTCTTTACAATAATATCATATAAAAGCTGCCCGTCCGAAGCAGGAACGTTCATGTCGTACCACCGGTTGTTCTCCCTCAGGAACTTTTTAACCTTTTCATCAAGGGAAGAGTTCTCCCCCTGCGACCTTCCTGTCTGAACAACCATGGCACCGATAACAACCATTAATACAATTACCCTTTTTAACATACCATATTATTATATAAATCTGACACTTCTTCTGCCCGTTTTATTCCTTATTATTAATATTCCACGGTAAATTAAACAAACAACAAACAAGGATGTTTAAATTACCGAAGTTATTCATATTCTCTTTTTTGCTACTTTTGAGTTAATAAAAATACCTGAAAATTAAACGTAATGAATTTTGTCAATTTCATATCAAACCACGGGAAAAGAATAAACCGCGACCATTTTCTTCACCTTGTACAGGTTGCAAAGACAGATGGGCAGATCCAAAAGGAAGAACATGAAATGCTTCACAGGCAGGGTAAAAAGTTCGGGCTGACCGATCCGGAGATAGATGACATGATTAAATCGGAATCTCCCGAAAACTATCATCCTCCCTACAGTCTTGAAGACAAGTTCTACGAGCTTTACAATATTACGGAACTGATCCTTTCCGACGAGAAGGTATCCGAAAGGGAGAAAAAAATGATTAAACGTTATGCCATTGCTGCAGGTCTTCCCGATGACCTTACGGAAAGTCTTTGCAGAATACTGATAGAAGGAGTGCAAAACGAAACCGACGAAGAGACCCTCTTAAAGGAGTTCCGGAAAATTGTAAGGAACAAATACAGGAATTAGACATTAATCTGAAAGCCAAAACCTTCTGATATGGAGACAGACTCAGGTCCCATTTCCGGACTGTTACGGCCAAATTTTCCAATCCGGGTTTATCCCGCTTCACTTTTATTGTTTCTCGTGGCTGCCGGATGCGGGCACCATGATACAAAATCTTTGCCGGAGGGTGATATCCGGTACGTAAAAACCTCACCCGTTGTGCAAAGTACCGGATCCGTCCCTGTTTATTCCGCAGGACTCATTATGCCCGAAGATGAAGTGAAGCTCTCATTCAAAACAGCGGGAATTATTGAAGAGATAAAGGTCAATGAGGGTGAAAAGGTAAAAAAGGATCAGTTTCTTGCCTCTCTTAACCTTTCAGAAATCAGATCGCAGGTTCAGATAGCTGAGAATGCCTGGCTTAAGGCTACCCGCGACCATGAAAGGGCACAGAAACTTTTTGCCGACAGTGCCGTAACTCTCGAACAGCTGCAGAACTCCCTGACTGCAGTAAACGTGGCAAAGGCAAACCTCGACATTGCAAGGTTTAACCTCGAAAGATCAGTAATAAGAGCACCCGAAGATGGAATCATTCTGAAACGTCTCTCGAGGGAGAATGAACTTGTTGCTGCCGGTTATCCTGTACTGGTTTTCGGAATATTGAAGAAAACATGGAAAATAACTGCAACTCTGAGCGACAGGGATTTTGTACGGATATCCGGAGGCGATTCGGCCCTTGTGATGCCCGATGCCTGGCCGGGAACAGAACTGCCCGGAGAAGTATTTGAAATATCGGAGGTGCCCGGGCAGCTCACCGGCACATACGATGTCAGAATAAAATTCAGCGACAAAGGGTACCGCCTTGCTGCAGGATTTATGGCGAGGATTAAAATAATTCCGGCAGCCGGAGAACATGTAACCCTGGTTCCGGCAGGGGCAGTGGTTGATGCTGACTCCCTCACAGGGTATCTCTTCTTCCTTTCCGACTCTTTAGTCGCAAGAAAAATAAAAGTTGAAATTTCAGGACTGGAAGGAGAAATGGTGGCCTTAAAAAATTTTCCTCCCGGCATCAGTGAGATAATATCGGAAGGTGCAGCATACCTGCACGACGGCGAGAAGGTGAAAGTAATTAAATAAGCACCGAATGAAAATCCCGGAATTGGCCGTCCGCAACTACCAGATTACCATTGTGGTCTTCATCCTGCTTATTGTCATGGGAGTGGTCGCTTTTCTTAAAATCCCACAGGCCGAAGACCCTGAATTTCCCATATCAATTTTCCCTGTAATTGCCGTATATCCGGGGGCATCTCCCGCCGACATGGAAGAACTTGTAGTGGAGAAAATAGAAGAGGCTGTAAATGATCTGGAAGACCTTGTAAGGATCAAAACTGAGATTAAGGATGAAGTTGCAGTCATTGTTGTGGAGTTTTCGGCAGAAACCGATCCCGATAAAAAGTATGATGAAATCACAAGGCAGCTTAATTCCATTCGCGATGAACTTCCCGACGACCTGTACAGCCTTGAAACTCTTAAAATCCAGGCCGGCAATACCAACATAATACAATGCGCAGTTACGGGAGAAAATGAATCATGGCAGATCATAGGTGAGTATGCCGGTAAACTCCGGGACCTGATAGCCTCAGTGCCCGGAGTGAGAAAAGCGGAAGCTCTTGCATTCCCCGGGATGAAGGCCGCCGTTCTTATCGACTTCCCTAAGCTGTCGCTCTCCGATATACCGCCGGGCAATATTCTCAACGCAATTCAAAGCGATAACGCAAACATACCAGGTGGAAGCATTGATGCAGGGCCAAGGAAATACAACGTTAAAACGGGTAAAGGATACTCCGATATTGACGATCTGCGGAAAACAATTGTAAAGGCAGGTAACGGAAGTGTCATACACCTGGAGGATGTTGCCACCGTAGTATGGCAGGAGGAAGAGCATAAATATACAGGACGGTTTAACGGACAGAAGGCAGCTTTTGTCACTGCCAGCATGAAAAAAGGATATAACATACGCAGGGTCCGCAATTCAATTTACTCTGTTCTCGATTCCTTTGAGAAGGAGCTCCCTCCCACACTGAAGGTTGAACGGGGCTTCGACCAGTCAGAGAATGTAAAAAGGAAACTCAGCCGCCTGGAAAAGGATTTTCTGTTTGCATTCCTTCTGGTAATAATAACATTAATGCCCCTTGGATTGAGGGCGTCGGGTATTGTGATGGTTTCAATACCCCTGTCTGTCCTTATCGGTGTCGCAGGGCTCTATTTCGCAGGGCTAAGCATAAACCAGCTTTCGATCGTAGGCTTTGTGATTGCCCTTGGACTGCTTGTTGATGATTCCATTGTCGTTGTGGAGAACATCTCGAGATGGGTCAGGCAGGGGCACTCACCCCTGGCAGCAGCCATAGGTGCAACAAAACAAATAGGGAACGCTGTTCTGGGATGCACTGCCACCCTCATCCTTGCATTTCTTCCACTGATGTTTCTGCCCGGAATGGCAGGTAAATATATGCGTTCACTCCCCTCAACAGTTACTTTTACGGTAATTGGTTCACTGTTTGTAGCCCTGACGATAATACCCTTTCTGTCCGGTCTTACTTTCAGAGGCAAAATCCATCCGGAAGGAAATCCTGCACTCCGTGCACTGAACCGGGCTATTGAATTTACCTATTCAAAGCTGCTGGGGTGGGCACTTTCCAATCCTTATAAAACAACCATAGGAGCAGGCATTCTTTTCCTCTCTTCCCTTCTCATTGTAAAAGCTATCGGCTTCAGTCTTTTCCCGAAGGCAGGGATACCCCAGTTTCTTATTACTGTTGAAACGCCAAGAGGTTCGTCGCTTGCGGAAACCGACAGGGCCGTGAGGTTCGTGGAATCAGTGCTTCTTTCAAAACCTGAAGTGAAATATTTTATGTCCAACATCGGGAAGGGAAACCCAATGATATTCTATAACTCTTTTCAGAAAAGCGGACAATCATCGCTGGGAGAAGTAATGTGCGAGATTAAGCCGGAATTTCTCGGGGAAATGGAGACTTTTCTGAAATGCCTCAGGGATACACTGAACACCTGCCCCGGAGCGAGGATTTTTGTAAATGAGTTTGAAAACGGGATGCCGGTCGACGCACCTGTAGCGTTCCGCATTATCGGCAACAATCTTGACACACTCAATAAGCTTGCCGGCAGGATGGAAAATATAATAAGGTTCACCGAAGGGACAACATATATCAAAAACCCTCTCAGCCAGTCTCTCACGGGAATAAGACTTGAAGTTAATCAAGATAAAGCCGGAATGCTGGGTGTTCCGTCTGCAGAGATAGGACGTACTGTAAGGCTGGCATTATCAGGAACAGAAGCAGGAAAAATCAGAACACCCGAAGGAAAAGAATACAGTATAATGCTGAAGCAGTCTGCCCCGGGGAAAAATGAGCCCAGGTGGCTTGGTTCGATCTACGTACATTCGCTCAGCGGAGCTGCAATACCTCTTTCGCATATTGCCACACCCGTATTCCGCAAATCACCCACCCTTATTCAGCATTATAACCGTGAGAGGTCAATCACTGTGGCCTCATCGGTGAAAGAGGGATACAATACCGATCGCGTTGCAAAAAAAATAATAACCGAAATCAAAAAAATGAAGCTGCCTGAAGGTTACAGGATCATTCCTGCAGGCGAGATAGAGAGCAGAAGGGAGAGCTTTAAAGGTATCTGGTCGGCTGTCCTTATAGCCATCTTCGGGATTTTTGTAATTCTTCTTATTGAATTCCGCACCTTCAAAGGCACCATTGTTGTTCTTTCAGTCATTCCGCTTGGAATCACCGGCGGTCTTCTGATGCTCCTTCTTACAGGCAACACACTGTCGTTTGCTGCAGCAGTGGGCTTTGTGGCACTTATAGGTATTGAAATCAAAAATTCCATCCTGCTTGTCGATTTTACCAATCAGCTGCGCGAGCAGGGTGAGCCGCTTGAAAGTGCAATACAGAGGGCCGGGGAGATAAGATTCCTTCCTGTTATCCTTACCACTCTTACCGCGGTGGGAGGACTGATGCCTGTAGCACTTAGCGGTTCGGCTCTTTATTCACCGCTGGCTCTTGTAATAATAGGAGGTCTTATTACCTCAACACTCCTTGCACGTCTCGTCACTCCCGTTATGTACAAACTGATACCGCCCGACGTAAAATCAAAGGATACTACCGGAATTCACGCGTGAAAATTTGTTAAAAATCATTACAGCCCGAAAAATCTCCTTCATTTAAAACAGTTTTTAGTAGATTTCAGCCAGATTTCAAAACCAAACAGTATGAACAGCAGAATGAAGTTTTCATCAGTAGTTATTATTTTATCAATTTTTATATCCGGATCCTTTGCCCAAACGGACAAGGTTGTAAAGGAGATAATCCGTCTGGGACAGACCGACAACAGAACCATGGAGCATCTTGATGTTCTTACTAACAGGCTTGGAGGAAGAATAACCGGCTCCGATGCATACGACAATGCGGTTAAGTGGAGCGCGGAACAGTTTAAAAAATGGGGAATGGAGGTGGTGCTTGATGAGGTCGGCACCCTGCCGGTAGGCTTTAACAGGGGGCCATGGTTCGGAAGGTTGCTGAGCGAAAACGGCATGATACTCCACTTTGCCACCCCGTCTTATACGTCGGGTACAAAGGGAGTGCAGAGAGGTCACGTGCTTATGGAGCCGAAAACGAAAGCGGAATTTGAGAGGATGAAAGGGGCACTTAAAGGCGCCTGGGTGCTGATAACCGGCACAAATACAGGTTGGCCCATTGACTATTCCCGTACAGGCGATTCAATACGGGCTGCAGTTATAAAGGAAAATGAGGAAATAGCAGCAAAGAACCGGGAGATAACCCTCGAGAACCGGAAAAACCCTCAGGGTGAACAAAAGCCTCTTATCCCTCTTAAAGACGAGCCGGCTCTTTTTTACAGGGAAATGTGCGAAGCCGGAATACTCGGTATAATACAGTCTTCTACTGTTCCGATAAGGGTCCTGTACGACCGGAAAAACATTGAGAAGATGTCATTCGACAACCTGCCGACAATCCCCGACATTAAGCTCAATGAACAGCAGTACAGGATAATTGAGCAGATGGTAAAGGAGAGACGGTATTTCCAGCTGGAATTTGATATACGGAACCATTTTCGTCCCGGACCGGTTAAATATTACAATGTGCTTGGTATCATCAGAGGGACCAAATATCCTGACGAATATGTGATAATGGGAGGCCATCTCGATTCATTCGACGTAGCTACAGGCGGCGTTGATGACGGCTCGGGTGTAACACCTGCCATGGAGGCAGCACGTCTTATTATGGCGGCGGGGGGTAAACCTAAACGCACAATAATTGTGGTTCTCTGGGCAGCAGAGGAATTCGGCCTTTGGGGCTCAAAAAGCTGGGTGGCCAGAAACAGCGATAAACTCGATAAAATATCCAATTACTTTAACCGCGACGGTGGTCCGACTGTTGCAAACAGCCTTACCGTTCCGGAAGCTATGTATGATGATTTCGTAAAAATTTGTGAACCGCTTAACACTATTAATCCTGAATTCCCCTTCAGGCTTAACAGGCGTACAACCCCGCCGGGACCTCGACCCGTCACCGCCGGCGGCTCCGACCATGCCTATTTTGCCATGAACGGCGTTCCGACACTCGCTTTCGGAACAGAAGATACAAAGGGTTATAATTTCAATTACAATGAGATCTGGCATACTGAACGCGATACATATAACATGAGCATTCCCGAATACCAGAATCATACTTCGGTAGTGCAGGCAGTGGTGGTCTATAACCTGGCTAACCTGGATCATCTCCTGTCAAGAAAAGGATTATACCAGGAACCCGAGGCCAAAAAATAAAACCGGCTTCACGACGTTTATTATCTGCCGGCAGGGTTTTTGCTGTTCTAATTAATATTTCCGGAGACCAACTTTAATCTTATTTATGCAATGAGAAAAATAAATTTCGCATTATTTGTGTCGGGATTACTGATAGTGGGAACTTCGCGGTTGTCTGCCCAGCAAACCGACACGCTAACTAACCTGCCAAACCTTCTGCTGCCAAGGTTTACGGCCGGTATCGTTAAACTCAAAAGCGGCCTGGTAAATAAGGCCATTCTCAATTATGACCTTGTCAATCAGCAAATGGTTTTCCTGCAGAGAAAACTTACACTGGTGGTCGATGAACCGGAGAAAATTGATACGGTTTTTCTTGCAAACCGTATATTTGTACCCTTTCCGAAAGGTTTTTATGAAGTGCTCATGAAAGAGGGGAACGTTACGTTGTTCAAACAACATAAAGCTTACGTCGAATCGCCCGGAATGCCTGTGGGATACGGAGCAAAATCGCAGACCGCAGCACCTAATTATGTCCACCAGATTTACGGCCCTACCGGTGTCATTAAACTCAAACTTCCCGATGATTTTAAAGTGACAGACGACAGTCAGTACTGGATCCGTATCGGGGATAAAATGTCCTCGTTCGAAAACCGGAAACAACTTCTGAAGATCCTGAAGGATAAGCAAAAAGAACTTGAAATGTTTATTGCCGGCAATAAAACCGATTTCAAAAAGTCCGAAGATGTCAAAAACCTCATCATCCATTATATCAGCCTGAAATGAACAAACAACGATTTTTCCTGATCCTGTTCATACTTGCAGTTGGTCTGCTTTTGTTCGAGGGATGCAAAAAGAAAAACAGCGAAAACGGTGATCCTTCGGCACCGGTAGCTACAACGAGGTATGCATCAAACATTGGCAGGGGCTGGGCAACTCTTTACGCAACTGTGGATCCAAAAAACCTTGTCACTACTGTCTCTTTCGAGTTTGATACATCCACGGAATACAAAAATTCTGTGGCAGCCGTTCCGGACTCAATCACCGACAACAAGGTCACTACAGTTCTGGCTAATATCAGCGGCCTCAATCCCTCAACTGAATATCACTTCAGGGTGAAGGCTGTCAACGGGACCGGAACAACTTACGGAAGCGATCAGACCTTTATTACCACCTCACCAAAAGAATTCATTATCAATTTCAAAGAGGGCCTCAGCTACGGATCGGTTACCGATTATGAAGGTAACACTTACAAGACTGTTACGATAGGCACTCAGACATGGATGGCTGAGAACCTCAGGTCGTTGAAGCTCAATGACGGCACAGAAATTCCATTTCTGCAGGATTATAATTCATGGGCATCAGCCGCCGCTCCCGGCTACTGCTGGTTCGAAAGTGATTCCCTCGGTTATGGCGCTCTTTACAACTGGTATGCTGTTAATACCGGCAAATTATGTCCCGACGGTTGGCATGTACCCACCGACGAAGAGTGGACAACCCTGGTATCTTTTCTTGGAGGAGTAACCCTTGCGGGCAATAAACTTAAAGAGGCTGGCACATCACACTGGTCTCCTCCCAATACGGGAGCCGACAACGAGTCGGGCTTTACTGCACTTCCGGGAGGTTACCGTGTTACATCAGGAGCTTTCAGAAATATCAAAATGTCGGGCTACTGGTGGACCGCCACCGAAGCTTTATCAACCGATGCATGGTACCGGTCTTTGAACTATAATTACAGTAATATTGACCGTACCGGCACCGGAAAGAAAAGCGGGCTCTCTGTAAGGTGTATTCAGAATTGATTATCCCGCTAAATTGTTTTCAATGAAGCCTCAGCCGAATTCCTGAGCTTAGGGGCATTCCTGGTCTGAGACCTTAATCTCCGCAAATACCGTCGTAAAATGTTATTATCATTATCATAATAACTTATGGTAACTGATTTTTATTAATTTTATTCCAAATCATTTTACCGGTACCATCCTTGGAAGAAAAAAAATTATATAAAATCACCGTTAAAGGCAGGGTACAGGGAGTCGGGTTCCGTTACAGCACTCTAAGAGAAGCGCGCAGGCTGGGCATCTGCGGCTATGTCCGAAACATGCCCGACGGTACTGTATATATTGAAGCAGAAGCTCCAACCGATGTTCTGAAAGAATTTGTAAAATGGTGTGAGAACGGACCCGGGTATGTTTCTTCTGTTCATGCATCCGTGTATCCTCCGGCCGGATATTCTGAATTCATCATAAAACATTAAATATCTTTAAAATAACATAAATGAAAACCGGAATTCTCCCATTAAGGGAAGCATCCAGATTCATTCCGCCTCTGAAGTGGATAAAAGGATATACGGCCTCAACTCTGGGAAAAGATACTGTTGCAGGTGTCACGCTTGCCGCTTATGCCATACCGGTATCACTTGCATATGCCACTCTGGCCGGACTTCCTCCCGAGTATGGTATTTACGGATATCTTATCGGGGGTTTATTCTATGCAATGCTTGGTACAGGTTTGCAGCTTGCCATCGGGCCGACATCTGCAATTTCCATGCTGGTCGGTGTGACACTTGCCGACCTGTCCGGAGGTGATATACAGAGATGGATCGACCTTGCCTCGCTCACGGCCCTTATAGTAGGCTGCATAAGTGTTCTGGCGTACGTACTCCGGCTGAGCAGCGTTATAAACTTTATCAGCGAGATAGTCCTTACAGGGTTCAAGGCCGGTGCTGCAGTGGCCATTGCTCTTACCCAGCTGCCGAAACTTTTCGGAGTGCCGGGCGGAGGCGAGAGTGTTGCCGACAGGTTTGTTATCTTAATCCGCCAGCTGCCGGATACAAAACCGGCGGTGCTGGCTTTTGGGCTTGCCGCTATAGCCCTTCTTTTTGCCGGAAATAAATTATTTCCCGGCAAGCCCGTAGCACTGGTCGTTGTTGTGCTTTCAGTACTGGCAATTACCTTCGTCATCCCGGGGTCTGCCGATTTCAGGACAGTGGGTCTCATACCGCAGGGGCTACCCGACTTTTATCTTCCTTCACTCAATCTTAAAGATGCCGGGATGGTCACTCCTCTGGCATTTGCCTGTTTCCTTCTTGCCTACATTGAGAGTGTATCCGCCGCAAAAACCATTGCACAGGAAAACGGATATGAGATAGATGCCAGGCAGGAACTTCTGGCTCTGGGGATCGCCAATATTGCTACTGCTCTTGGTCACGGCTATCCTGTCAGCGGAGGACTTTCGCAATCGGCGGTAAATGAAAAAGCCGGAGCAAAGTCTCCTGTATCGCTGGTCGTTGCTTCATTCACAATAGCTCTCTGCCTTATGTTTCTGACCGGCCTTCTGAAGAACCTGCCGACAGTGGTGCTCGCCGCCATAGTTCTGGTGGCTGTAAGAGGTCTTGTAGACATAAAAGAACTGAAGCGCCTTTTCAGGGTTAACCGTTTCGATTTCACTATTGCCATTATTGCACTCATCTCAGTAATTATATTCGGGATACTGAAAGGGGTACTGATTTCCGCACTCTTTTCGCTTACCCTTATTATAAGAAATGTTTCCAATCCGCATGTGGCATTCCTTGGAAGGATACCAGGTACAAACAGATACACCGACATTAAAAGGCATCCCGACAATGAACTTCTTCCCGGAGTGTTGCTTTTCAGGGTCGAAGCAACTCTTGTGTATTTCAATGTGGCCACAGTGTACAACCGGGTCTGGAACAAAGTTCTTGAAATGGGATCGGACCTGAGGGTTGTGATTTTTGACCTGAGCACTTCAGCCACGATCGACTCCAGCGGGGCAAGGCTGATCAGGAGGCTCCACCAGAATCTTAAAGAAAGGGGAATTGAATTCAAAGTGGCGGAGGCCCATTCCGAAGTCCGCGATATTCTCCGTCTCGAGGAGGTGGAGCATCTGTTAGGACATGTGAGCCGGCGCGACACATTACATGAAGTGGTGGTTACGGCCATCGGCGAGAAAGAACCCGATATCAAAAAGGCTCCGGTGAAACCTAAAACAGTCATGCCGCCCGAGATTGTAGCTCAGATAATTCTTGGAAATAATTACTTCACGCAGACTCACCCCCGTGAGTACTTTGAAATGTTTAAATATGAACAAAAACCATATCTTACGCTGGTTACGTGTTCCGATTCACGCGTGCCTCTCAACGCCCTTATGCCCGACACGTCAAACAAGGTATTTTCTATCCAGAATATAGGAAACCAGATATTGTCGACAGAGGGTTCGGTTGACTATGGAATATATCATTTAAAAACGCCCATGCTTTTTTTCCTGGGCCATTCAGATTGCGGAGCAATAAAAGCCTACCTGAAAGGCTTTGAAGAGGAGATTGACGGTATTAAGCATGAGCTTGATTTTCTGAAGCCCATTATAAGAGAACAGTCGCAGGGTAAACCGGACGAAAATATGCATACACGGATCATTGAAAAAAACCTCGATTACCAGGTTAATGTTGCATATAAGAAGTACCGTGATCTTATCGAAGCCGGCAAACTTGTAATACTGGCAGGATTCTACGATTTCAGGGGAGAATACGGAAAAGGACAGGGAGACATAGTGATTGTGAATGTAAACCGCCTGAAAAAAGCTGATGAATTGAAGAAACTGCCAATTTTTGACATACTATCTGACAGCCAGAAAGATCTTCATATCGGAAGATTCAATTCATGATTACAGCACAAAGAGTCTTCTGGAAATATCCGTAAATAAAAATCTATAGCTGCCAGATCTTCAGGCAAGAGTATAGATTTTCTGATTTTTTATTCGTAGAATGCAAGTATCTTTTCCCCGTAAACCGGGTGTCTTTCTGCTGCCATCATCAATATCTTTTTCAACATCTTACTGTATGAATAATTGAGAACTTCGGCAGCCATGGCAAAACTTGCATCAAAGCTTATATCGCTGTTTGGATTTACATCAAGCAGGTAGAGTTTGTCGTCGCGCAGACGAAAATCAAAACGGGCATAATCCATGCAACCGAAACCTTTCCAGGCTTTCAGGGATTCCCTTTCCATCTGTGCATAAAGTTCATCATCAATCGGGGCAGGGACAAGGGACTCAATTTTTTCATAGTGTTCCGAACCCGGGGTAAATTTGGAATCGTAAGTACAAAGTTTTTTATTTGCCTCCCGGAATGCCGAGAAATCCATCTCCACAGGGGGAAGCATTTCAGGTGCCTGGTTATTCCATACCGATACATGAAATTCGCGCCCGTCTATGAAATCTTCAACCAGAGCGGGCTGTTTTAACTCCTGGTTTACTTTCCTGATCTGCTCCTTAAGGGATTGGGTGTCATAAACAACAGATTTCTCGGTAAGTGTAAGGCTGCAATGTTCAAGCGAAGGTTTTACAATGGCGGGAAAAAGGGTCCATTTATCAGCCTGCTGCAGGGACAGAACGGCGCCGTGCGGGACACTAACACCGATTGAACTGAGAATCCTTTTTGTTTTCTGCTTGTTGTAACTAAGGTCAATAACTTCCGGAGTGTTGCCTGTGTATGTGAACCCTTTTCTTTCGATGATCTCAACAACTTTCTTCTCACTTAACTGAATGCCCGGCAGCGTTTCACAAAGATTGAAAACTATCGTGTCTTCCGGATTGTACTTGTCGAGGATTTTGTCAAGATCAGGCCTGGTTACCTCTTCAATAAACGTTTCAATTCCCTCGCTTTTAAGCGATTCGTAAAGCATCCGGTTTGAACTCCGGGCATCTTTTATTTCTTTTTTGTCCCACTCGGGATCGAGATCGTATATTACAAGTACCTTCAAATACTGTTGTTTTTCACGAAACTAAAACAAAAGATTGAAAAAAAATTTATGAAAAATAAAAGTTGTAAACATATCTGTGATAGTTTATTAACAATACGGTTTCAGATTGAAATATTTTTTCGCTGAGAACAGGCTCTCAGCATTCATATATTGTTAATTATCTTTACTTTACGAAAGGTTTTAGTTTTACGGAATTTGTCGCGCAATCCTTCATCTAATTTTTTAGTTATAATGATTTTTATTCAACAAGAAAATATTTTTCAGGAGTGGAAATTAAAATCTGTTTTCAGATTATTTCGTCTGAAAAGAAGCTTATGGTTTTTGCGTTTTTTGTAACCCTGTTTCAGGATAAAATAAATTGTCATGTCCTGAAATAGGTTGACAAAAAATATCATTAGAATCCGGATAAAAACCCGCAATCCGATAAGTAGCTGTTCCTTATTACTCCGGTTCAACACGAACTCACCCCCTCAATCCCCCTCTCTACGGCGTAGAGAGGGGGAAGCCTGAGCCTTGCGAAGGCAGGGGGTGAGTACATGAAAAATCAGAAAATGGCATTCAGATTCAGACTGACGAATATTTCGATTTCATACCTTGCTACTATGGGAGTTATACAATTAACTATTGATTAGCATCTTATGAGCCATTTGGAATTTTATCCGGACACTACTGAAAAAATAAGAAAAATGTAAACTTATATCAGTATTAAGAATAAAAACTGTCAACTTTTTTTAGGACGATACACAAACATACGGGAGGGGGACCGAGGGGGTGAGGCAAAAAAGGGGGCCCGGGGGTCCGAAAAAATTAATTCTGTAAAAAGTGAAAAATCAGACCTTTTTTTCCCTGAACAAAAAGCCCGCTACCGCGGGTTGCCTTTTGCTCCGTCAGGGCTCCCCGCCTTCGTATTCTCCGGCGGGGTAAACTTCTCGCCCTGACATCGCTAAATGAAAATGCCGGCTGAAGAACCGGCATCCGGGTTGCTCCGTCAGGGCTCGAACCTGAACTTTTCTGATCCAGAGTCAGACGTGTTGCCAATTACACCACGGAGCAATATGAGGCTGCAAATATAATAATTTTTTATCTCGCAAACCTGCAACTGCATTGCCTTCCTACTGTGCAAGAGTAAGCAGACGGGTCTGAATATTTCCCGACTTAAACCCTAAAGACCGGAGACCTGCAGAAAATCCGGTTTTTTCTGCAACCATTCCGGCACAATTTTTGTCTTATTTTTAAGTTAAACTATTGATAATTAACTTAACCTGATAGCCATGAAAAGAAGATTAAGAATCCTGCAGGCAGGTTTTATAACTTTTGCTCTGGCTGCCTTATTTTCATGCGAAAATAATGCAGAGAAAGGCACCCTCGAATTTGCTCTTGCCGTTCCTGATGAGGAAACGGGTACCAAATCGGGACTTATGGCCGATTCACTTCCCCCGGCCTACCAGCTCATGGTTTCCGTAGAGGATCTTGCAGGTAAACCAGTTCTAACCGATAAACTCATACCTGTTTATACTTTCGGCACCGGGCTGATAAGCGAAAAAATTGAAATCCCTGCCGGGGAATATAAGCTTGTCAAATTTCTTGTAATCAATCCTTCAGGTGCAGTCGTTTATGCCACGCCTGTCGCCGGCTCGCCGATGGCATACCTTGCGCGGAAACCCCTGCCGGTACCTTTCAGGGTAGCCCCGGGTACTGTGAACCAGGTAGTGGCCGAGGTTCTCAAAGTGGGAGAAGTTTCCCCCGAACAGTTCGGTTATGTAAGCTTCGGAATAGCCGTAATAACCCCTGTCTCCTTCTGGACAGCTGCGGTAATCGACAACCCGATGATCATGGCACCTTTCCCTCCTTTTACCGAAGCAAAACTTACCGTCTTTGCCCGCGACGGATGGTCATATTCCTTTAAACTCACTGCCGGACCTAACAGGCTGATTGTAAGAAGATCCGATGTTTATATATTCCTTGTTGAAAAGGAAGGGTTTAAACCTGTTAAGATGGAAATAGGGCTTAAGCGTCTGCTCGAAACAACCAAAGAGTCGCCTCTTATCCTTAAAATACCTTATGAAAGCACCGAACCTCTGAAGCTGGTACTTCAGCCCGGGCCGGAGGCAGGAAAAGATGCAATGATAAGCAACCTGCAGCCCGATCAGAATTTCGGTGATCATAAATATTTTGAGGCTACTTTCCTTTCTGAACCGGTTCTTACCGTTATGCGGCTTAACAGAAGTCTTATTTTCTTCAACCTGAACCAGCTTCCCAAATCTGCCACAATAAGAAAGGTTATGTTAAGGCTTTCCTACGAGGTTCCTGTTCCGTTCGACAGCACCCTGCTTGCCAATACAGGAAGGTTTACCGGAGGTGTTCTTCAGCAGGTTACAGAACCATGGGATGAATATAAAGTGACATGGAACAACCAGCCCGCCTCGACAGAACTTAACCAGGTTCTGGTATATCCGTTTGTAAGAAACGTCAACTTTATCGAACTGGATGTAACCAGGCTTTTTGTACCTGTAAATGTTACTGATATGCCGAATCACGGCATCAAATTCAAACTCATTCCGGAAAACAGCTTCCCCGGATTCAGGTTTGCCTCGAGCGATCACCCGAATATCGCCCTCAGGCCGATGCTAATTATTTACTATACTTTGCCTTAATAAATAACCTGTCCGTTTATTCAGGCTCAGGCGGCCTTCATCATCAGACAGGACCTTCAGGAGAGAGGAAAGGTGAACGACTATTGTCCTTTGCGACTTATTTCTTCACCTTCTCCCATGTATCCTTCAGGGGAACAGTCCTGTTAAAGACAAGTTTATCATTTGAAGAGTCAGGGTCGACGCAGAAGTATCCCACGCGCTGAAACTGAAATTTACTGCCGGGCTCTGCCTTTGAGAGTGATGGTTCCAGTTTGCAGTTATTAAGCACTTTCAGGGAGTCGGGATTTAGAAATTCCCTGAAATCATGGTCTTTCTGGCCGGCCGGGTCTTCATGACTGAAGAGGCGGTCGTAAAGCCTTACCTCTGCTTCAATGGCATGAAGGGCAGAAACCCAGTGAATAGTAGCCTTTACCTTCCTGTTTGAAGAGGGATCGCCGCTCCGTGACGCGGGATCGTAGGTGCAGTGTATCTCTTCAATTTCACCCGTAGTGGCATTCTTTCTGAATCCTTCGCATTTAATAATATATGCCCCTTTCAGCCTTACCTCGTTTCCCGGATATAGCCTGAAATATTTCGGAACAGGCGACTCCATGAAATCATCCCTTTCAATATACAATTCACGGCAGAATGGTACCGTCCTTGTTCCTGCGGAAGGATCTTCAGGATTATTCCCGACCCGAACCTCTTCTGTTGTACCCTCCGGATAGTTTGTAATAATGATCTTAACAGGGTTAAGGACTCCGAATACCCTGGGAGCCCGCAGGTTAAGATCTTCCCTGACAGCATGTTCCAGGAGCGAAATATCATTGATTGCTTCAAATTTTGTGTATCCTATCAGGTCGATGAATTTCTTGATTGATTCGGGTGTGTATCCTCTTCTTCTCAATCCGCAAAGGGTAGGCATACGCGGGTCGTCCCAGCCGGAGACACGTCCTTCCTGAACCAGTTCCAGCAGCCTTCGCTTGCTCATCACCGTGTAAGTGAGGTTGAGCCGGTTAAATTCAATCTGCCGGGGCCTGTAATCGCCTGTCATAAGCTGATCAACGAACCAGTCGTACAGAGGTCTGTGCACCTCAAATTCGAGGGTGCAGAGCGAATGTGTCACGCCTTCAAAATAATCGCACTGGCCATGGGCAAAATCGTACATGGGATAAACATTCCAGGTTGTACCGGTACGGTGGTGCGGCGTTTTAAGTATCCGGTAAATTATCGGATCGCGCATATGCATGTTGGGAGAAGTCATGTCTATTTTTGCCCTGAGGACGCGGCTTCCTTCTTCAAACTCCCCCCTGTTCATCCTTTCGAAAAGATCAAGGTTTTCCTCAACAGACCGGTTTCTGTAAGGGCTCTCCGTCCCGGGCCTGGTAGGGGTTCCTCTCTGTTCCGAAATAACTTCTGCAGGCTGATCGTCGACATAGGCCAGCCCCCTTTTAATCAGATCAACAGCGAAGCCGAAAAGCCTGCCGAAATAATCCGAGGCGTAATATTCGCGGTCTTCCCAGTCAAACCCAAGCCAGCGGATATCCTCCTTAATTGAGTCGACATATTCCACATCCTCCTTCTCGGGGTTGGTGTCGTCAAATCTCAGGTTGCATTTGCCGCCGTATTTAAGGGCCATCCCGAAATCGAGGCATATTGCCTTTGCATGTCCGATATGAAGGTATCCGTTAGGTTCGGGAGGAAATCGTGTGATGATTTTACCTCCGTTTTTCCCATCCTTAAGATCATCAATTATTATCTGTTCGATGAAACTTATGCCGCCTTTTGTTTCACCGGTCTGATTTTTTATTTCTTCACTCATCCTCTGGTTTTTGAGCTACAAAATTACAACAAAAACCATCTCAAAAGAGATCACGGAAATATTCTCTTACTTTATGAGACACTCCGGGGTTTAAAATAACAATTAATGATTTCAACCATTAAGCAATAATTTCGTTTGCCGGGTAACCTTTTCATCAATTTATTTATATTATTTACTTTTGAACGGTATATTATCGTCGCTGAAACATGTTACCCGGATTATTTTTTTCTTTAACCCAGCATGCCGAATAAAAATTTCATCATAAAAAGACTTTTCTTAGTAAGCTAAAACACTGATTAACTAATTATTATGGGATATATCAATATTGAGGGCATGGAGTTTTACTCCTTTCACGGTCACTACCCCGAGGAGCAGATTGTGGGAAACAGGTTCCTGGTGGACCTCACGATTGAGACCGATATGAGCAGGCCTTCACAAACAGACAATCTGAACGATGCAGTCGATTACCAGAAAGCCTATGAGATTGTGCGAACCCAGATGGACCGGAGGTCAAATCTGCTGGAGAATATTGCATCCAGGATACTCGACGCCCTCTTTTCGGAAATGACCGGCATAGTCAGTGCAACCGTAAAGGTTTCAAAGATTAATCCCCCCCTTGGCGGGAAAACTGCATCGGTGAGTGTAAAACTGACAAGGAAGGCATAAGGAAATAACTGATTTCAGAATGTTGAGGGCTATATGATTATTTCTCCGTAAATTTGCCGCAAATTTCAGTTATGCATTTAAGTCTGTTTGAAATAGCCGCAGCTTTTATGGTTCTCTTTGCCATAATTGACATTCCGGGCTCTATCCCTATTATTTTGGATATCAGATCAAAGACCGGGGACATTGAGCCCCTGAAGGCAACCATTGCAGCTTCGGTAATCTTTTTTGCCTTTCTTTTCATTGGCAGTCCCCTGCTGGGCATCTTCGGAATAGATGTTTCCTCTTTTGCCATTGCAGGTTCCTTTATCATTTTCCTGATAGGCATGGAAATGGTTCTCGGTATTGAGATATTCAAGTATCATTCCAAGGGAGGGGGTTCAATAGTGCCGATAGCTTTCCCCCTTATTGCCGGAGCCGGGTCAATTACCACAATACTCTCAATAAAGGCAGAATATCAGACTATTAACATCTTCATCGCCCTGGTGCTGAACATGATAATTGTTTATATAGTTCTCAGACTTACATCAAAGGTTGAGAGATTGCTGGGCGCAGGCGGTCTGCTGATCCTTAAAAAGTTTTTCGGCGTTATACTGCTTGCCATCGCAGTAAGGCTCTTCCTTACCAACACAGGTATAGTTCTTCCCAATGCCCGATAAGATTACCATTTACACCGACGGTGCTGCCAGCGGCAACCCCGGACCCGGTGGATACGGAACCATTCTCATATGCGGTCCGTACAGAAAGGAATTGTCGGCCGGCTACAGGCTTACCACGAATAACCGGATGGAACTTATGGCGGTAATAGCCGGACTGGAAGCCCTGAAGAAGCCAGGCAGCGATGTTGAAATATTCACCGATTCAAAATATGTTGCAGACGCGGTTGAAAAAGGATGGGTATTCAAATGGGAATCAAAGCAGTTCAGGAAGAAGAAGAACCGGGACCTCTGGATAAGATTTCTGAACCTTTACAGGCAGCATAAGGTCAGGTTTATCTGGATCAAAGGTCATAACAACAACCCCGAAAACGAGAAATGCGATAAGCTTGCTGTCGAAGCTTCGAAAACGGAGCCGTTGCTGGAAGACACTGGTTACAACCCCGAAGAGGAAACTCTTTTTGAGGCCTGAACAACCTGCCATGCCTCCCTCCCGAAAAATTTATTGCTTTTCTGAAAATATTGGTGCACCTTTGTAAAAATTTAATAATGAAGCGCCTGTATATAGAACCTACTCCGATTTCCCCTGAAATAAACTTATCTCCGGAAGACAGGTTGTTTACAATCATAGGCAATTCTTCTCCCGAAGACGTCAGGGCTTTGTATTACCCTGTCGTAGAGTGGCTTGAATTATTTGTAGGTGACACCCTTGAAGGCGATTATAAATTCACTCCCGGGAATCCTCTGAGGATTGTTGTTGACCTTCATTATTTCAACTCCTCAAGTGCAAAATTCCTGTACGATATATTTATCCTGCTCAGGAAACTTAAAGAACAGAATGTCCCGCTCGAGATTGAATGGCACTACGACCCGGAGGATTACGACCAGAAGGAAGCCGGAGAAGATTTGTCAATTCTTGCAGGTCTCGAATTCAGGTATGTTGAAACAAAAAACTGATACTGATGAGAGGTCAGGCGGAGCTTTATCACCTGCTTGAACAGCTTTCCATTTCATTCGATTATTACGAGCATCCTCCGGTTGCTACAATAGCTGATGCAGAATTGCACTGGAAAGATATTGATTCGGGCAAATGTAAAAACATCTTTTTCCGCAACCATAAAGGCAACAGGCACTATCTCGTTATACTTGAACACAGGCGGCTTCTGGACATTCACGATCTGGAGAGAAGGCTGAAACAGGGGAAACTCACCTTTGCCTCCGACCGCAGGCTAATGCAGTATCTTGGCGTTGAACCGGGATCTGTTTCACCTTTCGGCCTGCTAAACGACAAGTCGCACCATGTGCATGTATTCATTGATGAAAAACTCAATGAATATGACAAACTTGCCTTCCATCCAAATGTAAATACGGCTACCCTGGTGATAAAAAGAGACGACCTGATAAAATTTATCAGGTCGCTCGGCAACTCCTGGGAGTTTATCAGGATGTATGACTGATCTATTCCATTATTTTTTTGCCCCCTTGTAAACGGGCTGCTTCCATGGCTCCATGGGTTCGTATTTACTCATTGAGGCCCATCTTATTCCTCTTTTCTGAATTTCAAGTGCCTGGGGGACATTAAAATCAGATGCCACATGTCCGAGGGACGAATAAAACACTCTGCCATTGCCGTAAACTTTTTTCCATGCCACCGGCATAACCGTTCCGCCAATCCATGATGCATACTTATCAGTAAAGGTGGTGGTGGCCAGTACTTTTACATTAGGGTCAACATGCATGTAATATTGTTCGGAGTGCATGTCAAAATCGGTCAGGCCTGCAGTTACGGGATCTTTCCTGTCAATTATATTTACCCTGTAGTCAATTACGCCGCCCGGGTGTGCCACCCACTGTCCGCCGACCATAAACTGGTATTCGGTGTTATTACGGAACGAGTCACCCAGTCCTCCGTGCCAGCCTGCTATTCCGACACCGCTCTTCACGGCTGCCAGCAAAGCCTTCTCCTGACCTGCCGAGATTTGTCCCATTGTCCAGACCTGCACAATCAGGTCAAGCTGCTTAAGATCTGTGTTTACGTAGGTGTCGAGGTTATCCGATACCGTAACAATGGCACCTTCCGATTCCATCCACGGCACAAATATATCCCTGCACTTGTCGGGTTCATGACCCATCCATCCGCCCCAGATATAGAGAACCTTTTTACCCTTCAGAACCGAAGGTTTGTTTTCCTGCAGACCCGTGCCGTATGCCACCTGACCTGCAGCTGCCGCTGCTGCCAGCACAGCTCCTTTTGCCAGAAATGATCGACGTGATATCATAATTTTTTGTTTAGGGCTAAGATAACAAAATAATACCATTCGAAGCAAATAACGGAAATCGGATTAATTTTTTTTAGCGCCTTTCTGAACACAACAGGGGGTAAACGGGTTTAATTAAAACTGAATTATTAACAACTCAATTCTTATATTTAACTTTAATTAAATTTGAATCATTATGGCAACAATCACTTTTAAGGGAAATCCTGTAAAGACATCAGGTACCCTGCCTGCAAAGGGAACCAAGGCTCCCTCCTTTTCACTTGTGAAGAGTGACCTTTCAACCTTCTCCCTTGCCGATGCTGCGGGTAAAAATGTAATCCTTAATATCTTCCCCAGTCTCGACACTTCAGTATGCGCTGCTTCTGTCAGAAAGTTTAACGAGCTGGCAGCAGGAAAAACCGATACCCTGGTACTTGCAATTTCGAAAGACCTCCCCTTTGCACACAACAGGTTCTGTTCGACGGAAGGAATCAGGAATGTGATAACGCTTTCGGGTTTCAGGGATCAGGATTTTGGCAAATCATACGGAGTTGACATGACAGACGGTCCTCTGGCCGGTCTTTACTCGAGGTGTGTGGTGGTTATTGACAAAAACGGCATTGTGAAATATACCGAGCAGGTACCTGAAATTGCTCAGGAACCTGATTATGAAAAGGCGCTGGCCGCGCTCTGATAACATTTAATTTCATTCCGGGATGAGTTTCTCCAGAATACCAGGTCATTCAGAAATAATTGAGAAACTGGTCCTCTCTGTCAGGGAGGGAAGGGTAAGTCATGCACAACTTTTCACCGGACCCGAAGGCTGCGGAAGTCTTGCCCTTGCCTTTGCATATGCCAGGTATATCGGGTGCGAAAACAGGGGTGAGACAGATTCGTGCGGTTCCTGCAAATCGTGCTTAAAGCATGAAAAGATGATCCACCCCGACATGCACTATGTTTTTCCTGTCATAAAAAAGAAGAACAGCACCGATGAACCGCTGAGCGATGATTACCTGGCTGCATGGAGAGAATTTAACCAAAAGTCTCCCTTCGGAAGGGTCAACGACTGGCTTGCCTTTATAGGTGCGGGTGAACACAACGCCCAGGGTATGATTTATACCGCCGAGTCGGCCGAGATAATCCGCAAAATGAGTCTTAAACCCTACGAATCGGATTATAAGATCATGGTTATCTGGCAGCCGGAAAGAATGAATCCGACATCGGCAAACAAACTTCTCAAGCTGCTGGAAGAACCTCCCGAACGGACAATCTTCATTCTTGTGAGTGATGAGCCCGACAGGCTGCTGCCGACCATCATCTCACGGTGCCAGATAGTCAAAATTCCGCCCTTTTCGACCGGTGAAATAAAAAGCTACCTCCGCGCTTCTTTCGGGGCAACCGAAACTGAAGCTGAAAACACGGCAAGGCTGGCAAGGGGTAATATCGCGAGGGCCGAAGAACTGAGCAATGCAGATGAGGCTCTTAAGCAGAACCTTGGGTATTTCAGGGAGCTTATGAGATATGCATGGAAAAGAGATGTCATTGAACTTATAAAGTGGGCTGAAAACATTACATCTGAAGGCAGGGAAGCCCAGAAAAATTTCCTCGACTATTCACTGAGGCTTCTGAGAGAAAATTTCATGCTCACCCTTAACCAGAAGATGAATGAACTTGTCTTCCTGTCGGAAGAGGAGGCTGATTTCTCCGGGAAGTTCCATCCCTTTATTAAATTCGAAAACATTCAACCCCTTGCCGGGCAGTTCAGCCTCGCTATTTCACATATCGAGGCCAACGGATATGCCAGACTGGTTTTTCTCGACCTGGCTTTGAAAGTTACAAAGCTGATACGCTGACATTTACATTTCACCGATTGTTTTGTCGGGGCATTTAATTAACTTTGCATCCCCCGAAAGGAAAGTTGGAGGAGAAATGACAAATAATGAAGAATCACAGGTTAAGGCGGGAGAAGAATCCCGTCAGCCTGAAATAATATACTGCCCGGGTTGCAATAAGCTTGATTCCTTTAACTGGCTGAAGCACCTCCCTCCCGAAGTTGCAGACAACCAGATTGTTGAGGTACGTTTTAAAAACACCAGAAAAGGATTTTACCTTAATGTAAACAATCTCAGGCTCGAGACAGGTGATATAGTAGCCGTAGAAGCTTCGCCGGGTCATGATATCGGCAGGATATCCCTTACAGGGCCTCTCGTGAGGGAACAGATGAAGAAGCTTAAGGTTATGCCCTCTTCTGCCGAACTGAAAAAGGTTTACAGAAAAGCCAAACCGGTTGACCTTCAGAAGTGGGAGGAAGCAAAAAGCCTAGAAATACCCGTTATGCTCCGGACCAGGGCGATAGCGGCAGAACTTAAACTCAACATGAAAATCAGCGATGTTGAGTACCAGGGCGATAAAACAAAAGCCATCTTTTATTACATAGCCGACGAACGGGTTGACTTCCGCCAGCTTATAAGAATCCTTGCCGATGAGTTCAAAATAAGAGTTGAGATGCGCCAGATCGGTGCACGGCAGGAAGCCGGCCGTGTCGGCGGGATAGGCTCATGCGGCCGCGAACTCTGCTGTGCAACTTTCATTACCTCTTTTTCTTCCGTCACAACATCACATGCCAAATACCAGGAACTATCCCTTAACCCTCAGAAACTTGCCGGACAGTGCGGAAAACTTAAGTGCTGCCTGAATTATGAATTCGACTGCTACATGGATGCCCAGAAAAGTTTCCCTCCCAGGGATATCCCTCTTGAACTGGCCGGCAAAACACTCTATTATCAGAAAACGGAAGTTCATAAAGGCCTCTTCTGGTATTCAACCGAACCGGGAACGGCCATGAACCTTGTAGCCGTCCCTGTTCAACGTGTTAAGGAAATTCAGGAGATGAACCGGAAGGGTGTCAAACCCGAACTTCTGATTGACGAAATCCCCGGCGACAAACCTTCAGAATCAGCCGATATCCTGGGCAAGGATAGCCTGACCAGGTTCGATACGGTAAACAGCAACAGGGAGGGTCGCAGCAGGAAATTTCATCACCGGAAAAAAAGGAAACATAATCAGAAGAAAGATGGCTAAGCATCTTTTCATCCCCTGTTTAATTGCAATCCTGTTTCTTGGCTCCTGTGACAGGGATATCCTTTTCGCCGATAACCACAGTATGACGGACAATAAGTGGCCTCTTGACGTTATGCCGTCATTTACAGTCACCTCAAACGACACAACATCCCTCTACGACATTTCATTCTATATCCGCACCGGATCAGAATATCCTTTCCGGAATATCTGGCTCTTTGTCACCGCTACATCACCATCCGGAAGAATGATTACCGACACTCTCGAATATATGCTCTCCGATATAAAAGGCAAACGTTTCGGCGACGGCTTCGGCAATATTAAAGACCTGAGCCTTGCCTACAGGAAAGGAGTATATTTTCCCGAAACCGGGAAATACACTTTTACCATAAACCATGGGATGAGGGCTGAAGTATTGCAGGGAGTTTATGATTTTGGTATCAGGATCAGAAAATCGGAACTCTCAGAAAAATAACATCAGTGGGAAAGAATAAGCTGGCACGATGGGCCGAAATTAAAAGTTTCGGAAATGTTATTGAGCCCGACAGTGAACAGATCAAGACAACAAGCCACCCCCTCAGGGGAAAATGGAACACCGGGTGCTTCCGCAACAACAACCCGGTTGTCCTCGAACTTGGCTGCGGAAAAGGCGAATATACCGTGGCTCTCGCTCAGAAATACCCGGAAAAGAATTTTATAGGAATAGACATAAAAGGAGCGCGGTTATGGAGAGGCGCCAGAACCGCATTTGAAAGAAGGCTGCGTAATGTGATGTTCATCCGCACACGCATAGAGTTTATCAATTCATTGTTCGCCGGGGATGAAATAGATGAAATCTGGCTTACATTCCCCGATCCGCACGAGAAAAGAAGAAGCGAACCCCGTAGACTTACCAGTCCGCCTTTTCTTAACAGATACAGAAACATCCTGAAAAACAATGGAATAATAAACCTTAAAACAGACAATACCCTTCTTTATGAATATACCTTAAAGACCGTGAAGTCAAATAACCTTGAACTGCTGAGCTCTGTGCCGGACATTTATTCAGCTGTGTCCGGGGTTGAGGAAAACAGTGATTTATATATACGCACCTTCTATGAGGAAGGTTTCATAAAAGAAGGAAAAAAGATACATTTTCTTTCGTTCAGACTGCCTAAAGATAAGATTATCAGACATGCCGGTGAAGTGTGATGACGACGGTTTCTTCGGAAGGGTGTATAAAGTAGCCCGTCTGATACCGTACGGCAGAGTAACCTCCTACGGAGCCATTGCGCGCTACCTGGGATCGGCCCGCTCTGCAAGAATGGTGGGATGGGCTATGAACGCATCCCATACTTCAGGGGAATTCGTACCGGCACACAGAGTTGTAAACCGTAACGGCCTGCTTACCGGCAAACATCACTTCGGAACACCCGGCCTTATGCAGCAACTCCTGGAAAATGAAGGACTTATCATTGAAGACGACCGTATAATAAACTTCCGCGAACGTTTCTGGGATCCGGTCGCTGAACTCAGGGGAAAGAAACAATTTTGCGATTCCCCCGAAAATGACTAAAATTGCAGCTGTTTAGAATGAATTTAAATAATCCGGATGAACAGAATACCCGTAAATGATATAAGGAAAGCCCTTGAGGCCATTATTCATCCCGAAAGCAGAAAAAACATTGTGGAGCTGGGCCTGGTAAAGGAAATCGTGTCAGACAATGAAGGTATCTCGGTCACAATAGACAGCCCGCGACCCAACGATCCGTTTATTTCCTCGCTGAAAAGTGTTGTTGTTAGGGCTCTCAAGGACGCTTTCGGACCGGATACCATTGTACGGGATGTAAAAGTCCCTCCGAAAGTTACCGAAAAACCCTCTGAGAAGAAACCTGAGATCGTCCTCGATGATGTAAAAAATATTATAGCTGTTGCATCCGGCAAAGGCGGTGTAGGCAAATCGACCGTTGCAGTCAACCTCTCAATAGCACTTGCAATGAACGGTTATGCAACCGGACTTCTTGACGCTGACATATTCGGCCCTTCAATACCCTTAATGTTTAATGCACTTGATTTCAGACCTGAAGTCATAAAGAACGGGGATGCTTCGGTTGTTTTACCCCTTGAGCGCTACGGCGTCAGGGTTTTATCAACCGGATTTTTTGTTGACCCTGATGATGCGGTGGTTTGGAGAGGCCCCATGGCGTCAAATTTCCTGAAACAGATGCTGACAATGGCAGAATGGGGTGAACTTGATTACCTGATTATTGACCTCCCACCGGGCACCAGCGACATTCATCTTTCTCTTGTACAGGAGGTCGCGGTTACGGGAGCAATCATAGTAAGTACTCCCCAGCAGGTTGCGCTTGCCGATGCGGTTAAGGGCATTGCCATGTTCCGGAACGAAAAGATTGACGTGCCCGTAATTGGACTCGTCGAGAATATGTCATGGTTTACACCTGAAGAGCTCCCCGGCAACAGGTATTATATCTTCGGCAGGGAAGGATGTAAAGCGCTTTCGGAGAAGACCGGGATCCCTTTGCTTGGCCAGATACCGATAGTACAGGGCATACGCGAATCGGGCGATTCAGGCCGGCCGGCTGTCCTTGACAATACCCCTGTGGCTGAGGCCTTCAGAAACCTTGCAGAAAAAGTGGCTGAACAGGTCGCAATCCGGAACCGCGATCTCGGGCCTACAAAAAGAGTAAATATTAACTGAATAACTATGGCAGAAAATAACAACTTGTACGAGAGAGTACAGAATGCTCTCAATAAAATCAGGCCCTACCTTCAGTCGGATGGCGGCGATATCAGCCTGATTGAAATTACTGATGATAATACGGTAAAAGTGAAACTGCAGGGTGCATGTCACGGATGCCCGTTCAGCATGCAGACCCTCAGGTCGGGTGTCGAACAGGCACTGATAAAGGAAGTCCCGGAAGTCAGACGGGTAATCTCCGTCAACTGAAAAACCGCCCTTTTTTATACCTTTGATATACTATATAAGTGCAAAGGCAGTTTATAGTATAAATATTTGCTGTTGTCCAAGGAATATCGATTATACAGGTACCTGCTGCTTGCAATGCTTATTGTAACCGCGGCCGGGTGTTCCATTGAAAAGAATACCCGGACCACAAGATTCTATAACAGCCTGACATCAAAATACAATATTTACTTCAACGGCAATGAAAGCTTTAAGGCAGGTGCTGCAAAAGTGACGGGTGCATATAAAGACGATTTTTCGGAACTTTTAAGGGTCTTTGAATATACCGACCCGGAGGCCGTTAAAATTGCGGCAGCCGATATGGAAACGGCCGTCAGGAAAGCATCCAAGATTATCTCCCTTAAGTCGATGTCGGCTCGTCCCGAAGCCGGCAAGGAAAAGACACTGACTCCGGAAGAGGAAGAGTTTCTTAACAGGAGAGAATACAACGACTGGGTCGAAAAAAGCTACCTGCTGATGGGCAAGGCGAGATTCTATCTGCGCGATTTCGACATGGCCAAGCTTACACTGAGCTATAATATTTCCAACGCTTATATTCCCGAAGTGAAGGCCGAAACCTCGATCTGGCTTGCAAAAGTGTATATCGAAACGGCTATCTACAATGAGGCACACAGAATATTGAGAGAAACAGAAATAAAAAGGGAATACCCCGGACATCTTGCCGAATTGTACTATACCTCGCTGGCCGACCTGTTCATCAGGCAGAATAACTATGCAGAAGCAGCCGCAGCACTTGAAAATGGCTTGAAATACGTGTCAGGAAAAAGAAACAGGTACAGGCTTACTTTCCTTCTTGCACAGCTCTGTGCAAAAACCGGTGAAAATGACAAAGCATCCTTGTTATTCCGGAAGGTTATCGGAATGAACCCGCCGTACGAGGTGGAATTCAATGCCAGGATAAACCTTGCAGGTGCCTTTAACCCCGACAGGGAAAACTCTTCAAATGTTATCCGTGAGCTCACCAAAATGACCCGTAACCCCAAAAATGCCGATTATCTCGATCAGATCTATTATGCAATTGCAGGGATTGCCATGAAGGAAGGCAAAAAGGACGAAGCGGTCAGTTATTATAAAAAGTCTGCTTCAGCAAGCAAGGGGAATGCCGGCCAGAAGGGAAAGTCGTACCTCGCGCTTGCCGATTATTATTACTCCATCCCTGAATATTTCCTGGCCGGGTTATATTACGACAGTGCCCTAGTCTTCCTTGGTAATAAATACCCGGGGTTTGAAACCTTAAAGTCAAAATCGCTGAATCTTAACAAGCTTGTAACCCAGCTCTCGGTAATTCAAAGGGAGGACAGCCTCCGCAAGGTCGCCGCAATGAGCCCTGCCGACAGGAGCCTTCTGATCGCCTCAATAATAGACAATGTAAGGAGAGCTGAAGCAGAGGCTGCAGCAGCAGGTCAGACTATGGGCGACAGGTACAACCTGGGCCAGTATTACGAAAACGAAAGAAGGTTCCAGGGTAATATTGAGCAGGAAGGAAAATGGTATTTCTACAATCAGGCTGCCCTGACCTTCGGACGGACCGAATTCCGGAGAAGATGGGGCGACAGAAAGCTTGAAGACAACTGGAGGCGCCTGAACAAGGGAAGAATCACTCCCGGAGAACAGCAGGAAAGATCAGGTGAAAACGGGAATGGCCGGAAACAGGACTCAATAAAGATTGCCGACAATAAAACACCGGAATTCTACCTTAAGGATCTGCCTTTAACCGATTCCCTTATTAAAATATCCGACCAGAAAACAGCCCTGGCACTTCTTGAAGCTGGTAAAATATACTATGAGAATTTCTCCGACAGAAAACGTGCTGTTGAAACCCTGGAAACAATCTCGCGACGCTTCCCGGGAAATGAAACAGAACCTGAGGCTCTGTACAATATCTATAAAATATACCGGGATGATAACAACAACCAGATGGCGGAAGTGTACAGACAAAGACTTATTGAGAAATACCCCGATAATGAATTTACAAAATCAATAACAGATCCTGATTATTATACCAAACGTAATGCGGTGGCAAAAGAGGCAGAAAGACTTTATACCGAAGCATATAATGCCTATACTTCAGGTGATTTCAGCCTTTCCCGCAGCCTCTGTGAAGCAGGAATTGAAAAATACCCGAAGCATGAGCTCACTCCGAAATTCGTTCTGCTGAAAAGTTACTGTACTGCAAAGTTATCGGACGAAAAATCCTTCCGAGGCGAGCTCTCCGATCTCGTAAAACTTTGGCCCGGCACTCCCGAAGCAGACAGGGCAGCCGAATTGATCGCCTTCCTCGACCAGGAAATCCCGGAGCTTAAGATTGAAGAAGAGAAAGAGGTTGCAAGGGAGATTTACATAGATAATAAGGCATCTCCGCATCTCTTCGCCCTTATAATTATGGATCCCGCATTTAACATCAACCAGGCTACGTTTGACATTATCAGCTACAATATAGACAAATACACAAACCGCAATTTCAGGACTTCCGGCACTCTTGTTGACGACAAATATATCATGATCACAGTGTCGGGCTTTAAGGATCTTTCCGAGGCTCTCGAATATTACCTGGGCCTCCGGGTCGAAAGCGAAGTGCGCAACCAGACTGGCGCAAAAATGATCAGGTTCCTGATCGGAACAAAAAACATGGAAGCTCTCGAAAAAGATAAAAACCCCGAGAGGTACAATGTGTTTTTCCTGGAGAACTATCCGGAGGCTGCCGGTAAAAAATAAATACCACGGTTAATGAAAAAATCCAAAATACTCTGGATTGATGACGAAATTGAAATCCTTCGCCCGCACATATATTTTCTGACGGGCAAAGGATACGAGGTAGAGACCTGCACAAACGGAAACGACGCAACAGATCTTGTAAGAAAAAATCTTTACGACCTTGTGCTGCTCGATGAGCACATGCCCGGTCTCAGCGGCATCGAAACCCTCAGACAGATAAAAAGGATAAGGCCGGGTTTACCGGTGGTAATGGTCACAAAAAGTGAAGAGGAAGCTTTAATGGAAGAAGCCATAGGGTCGGAAATTGCAGATTACCTCATCAAACCCGTCAAGCCCAACCAGGTTCTCCTTGCCCTGAAAAAGAACCTTGACCAGAAACGCCTTGTAACAGAAATAACAACCACAGGTTACAGGCAGGAATTCACGGAGATTTCCGGAATGATAAACAGGGCTGTTTCAATTGACGACTGGTACAATATTTACAGGAAGCTAACCTACTGGGAACTGGAGCTGGATAAAAGCAATGATCCGGGAATGCATGAGATACTCAATGACCAGGTAGCCGGTGCAGAGAGTGCATTCTGCCGGTTTGTGGCAAAAAACTACCTGTCATGGTTAACCCCCGGTACAGAAGATGCACCACTTATGTCGCACCGGCTGATGGAAAAGATTATTCTGCCCGCCGCTGCCGGAGGAACTCCTTTGTTTATGATACTTATCGATAACCTGCGCTACGACCAGTGGAAAATTGCAGAGCCTGAGATCTCGGGTTTGATGAGAGTAACCGGAGAACTTCTCTATACCAGCATATTACCCACAACAACACAATTCGCACGTAATGCAGTTTTTTCAGGCCTTATGCCCCTGGCTATATCGAAAACCATGCCCGGTAAGTGGATTCCTGATTATATTGATGAAGAAGGGAAAAACATCTATGAGGAGGATTTCATCAGAAGGATGATATCCCTTTCCGCTCCCGGCCTGAAATGGAGCTACCATAAAATCAACAACAGCCAGGAAGGCAGGAAAGTGAATGAAAGGTTCGGACAGCTGGTAAAGAACAACCTGAATATCCTTGTATATAATTTTGTGGACATACTCTCCCACGCACGTACCGAGTCGGGTGTGATACGTGACCTGGCCACGGATGAAAGGGCATTCAGGAACATCACAAGATCGTGGTTTATTCACTCCCCCATTTACGAACTGATCAGAATGATATCGCAGAACGGTGCAAGGGTTGTTTTGACCACCGACCACGGTTCAATAAAGGTTAAAAACCCTGTCCGGGTTGTTGGTGACAGGGAATCATCACCAAGCCTGAGATACAAAACAGGGAGGAACCTGGCTTACGAATCTTCTTCGGTTTTTGAAGTTGCAAATCCTCAGAAGGCTTTTCTCCCTTCGACAAATATCAGTTCACGTTTTATTTTTGCATTAAACCGTGATTACCTTGTCTACCAGAATAAATTTAACCAATACGCGGCATATTACAGGGATACATTTCAGCACGGAGGTGTTTCGATGCAGGAAATGATTCTGCCGATAGTTTTTCTCGAACCACTGTCATGAACCCGGAAAAAAGACTGAAAATAGAAATAGGAAGTCTTAATGAACTGCCGGTGGCCGCGGCCGATATACTTGCCGTGGCCGGGAACCGCAGGATCATTGCTTTCAGCGGAGGACTGGGTTCGGGCAAAACAACAATCATTAAAGCCATCTGCCTTCTCCTCGGCGCTTCCGATATCATAACAAGCCCATCATTTACAATAATAAATGAGTACCGTACGGAAAAAGGCGAACCACTTTACCATATAGACCTTTACAGGCTGAAAGATATTTCCGAAGCCCTTGACGCGGGCATTGAGGATTATCTCAGCGGCGATCATTACTGCTTCATTGAATGGCCCGGGATTGCAGAGCCGCTTCTGCCCGGCGATACGGTAAGAATTAAAATCACACCCGGTGAGGGCGAAAAAAGATTGATAGAATTTGAATAGCAGCCGTCACCTCCGCTGTTAATCTTTTTATTAATTTTGAAATAATTATTTAACAGCTATGATGGAAGAGCAGGGAAACAAGAACCAGGGCACAATGGGCAGCGCGGCATTTATGCCCCGGGAAGAACAGCTTGAAGTCTCACAGCGTCACAAAAGTATTTCCATCGGCATACCCTGCGATAAAGGGGATGATGAAAAAAGAATAGCACTTACCCCCGAAGCTGTTGGTCTTCTCGTCGAAAACGGGAATGAGATAATTATACAGAAGGGGGCGGGATCAGGCGCAAATTATTCAGACAAGGATTACAGCGAGTTCGGTGCAATCATAACAGATTCGCCTGCCAGAGTTTACAGTTCCGACGTGGTTCTTAAGGTTGCTCCCTTTGAGGAGTTTGAAACCGAATATCTCAAGGGAAACCAGACAATTCTTTCATACCTTAACGTTCTGAAGCTTTCGGAGGAAACGCTTGCAAAGCTTATCAGGAAGAAAGTTACCGCTATCGCATTTGAAAAGATCAGAGATTCAAACGGAGTTATGCCCGTGGTTGAATCGATGAGCGAAATTTGCGGAATTGCATCCATCCTCATTGCATCCGACTACCTGAGCAACCACCATGGCGGGAAAGGTGTGATGCTGGGAGGCATAACAGGGGTAACACCGACCCAGGTGGTTATAATCGGGGCCAATACTGCCGGAGAATACGCCGCAAGGGCTGCAATAGGGCTTGGTTCGGAGGTGATGATCTTCGATGAATCCCTGCACAGGCTGCGCAGGTTTCAGAATCTGCTCGGGCAGAGGCTTAAAACTTCAACATTCCATCCGCAGGTGCTTGCAAAGGCACTTCGCTCGGCCGACGTGCTGATAGGCGCCATTGAGCTTGAGGATCTGCGGCCATGGTATTTCATTACCGAGGATATGATTAAGCTGATGAAGAAACGATCAGTAATAATCGACCTCAGCATCGACAGGGGCGGCTGCATAGAGACAACAGAGTGCCGGCCTCTGAAAGACCCGGTGTACGAAAAACACGGCGTGATTCATTTTTCTGCCTGGAATCTGCCCTCGAGGGTTGCACGTACGGCCTCCATTGCACTCTCTAATATCTTTTCGCTCCTCCTTCAGAATATTGCCGATGCCGGAAGCATTACTCAACTGCTTAAAATGGATGCAGGGCTGCGGAACGGAGCATACCTGTACAACGGCATCCTTACCAATGAAACCCTGGGTCAGAAATTCGGGATTCTCTCAAAAAACCTGGATCTGCTCCTTACGGCATTCTGATCATCCGGGAAAAGATATTTTTATCTCTGAACCGGCGGCCTCAATCCTCGTTTTGCAACCCGTAATAAGCGCCCGGTTGTCGTTTGTATGTCCGGCCGGACAATCAAAAAAGACCGGGAACCCATATTCTTTTACAATATCCAGAATCGTATCTTCAATGGTTCTCCCCCACTTCATTCTCCCTTCCTGCAGGCCGGTCATCCCTCCCACCAGCAGCCCCGCCAGGTTTTCGAGCTTGCCGGCGAGCCTCAGAGAATTAAGCATCCTGTCGATACCATGGTAATGTTCCCCGTCATCCTCGATAAACAATATTTTACCATTGGTATCGGGTTCTCCGGGGGTTCCCATCAGGCTGTATAGAAGTGACAGATTGCCCCCCGTAAGTATGCCTTCGGCTGATGCCCCTCTGTACGACCTCCCTTCCCACTGCCACGAGATACTTCCTTCAAAAAGTGCTCTTCTTAGTGTACTGAACGATTCAGCGCTCTTTTCAGCGCTCCCGAAATGAAGAGGCATCTCTCCGTGCAGTGTGGCTATCCCGCAGAATTTGTTTATCCATAAGTGCAGGACCGTGATATCACTGTAACCTATAAACCATTTCGGAGACCTTCTTAACCGTGAAAAATCTATTTTATCAATTATCCTTAAAAGCCCGTATCCTCCGCGTGAACAGAAAACAGCCTTCACCATTGAGTCGTCTGCGGCCTCCTGGAGATCATAAATACGTTCTTCATCCGTGCCGGCAAAGGGACCAGATGTTTTAAGGACATTTTTCCCGGTCTTCACCTTTAACCCCCATTGCTCAAGAAACGACACAGCATCAGCAATCTTTTTCTCTTCAATTGAATAAGAAGGTGAAATGACAGATACAGTATCGCCAGGGCTGAGCAGCCCGGGTATAATGACATCAGGGATGCTCATAAGCTTCATATAAGGCCTGAATATACCATTTTCCGCTAAAATCTGTAGAGAAATCCCACAGTTAAGTCTATGCCGGACCCTTCAGGGTTTTTCAGTGAAGGCCTCAGGTCGCTGAACTGGTAACCCAGGTCTAACGAGAGGTCGAGGCTTTTGCTGAGCTCCCTGCCGTAATTCAGCGTTATTCCGTAACCTCCGCCGAAACTCAGTTTTGAATCATCACCGCTGGTTGTGGTAAACAAAGGCATGCTCTTAAAGCCAAAACCCAGGAAAGTGTTTATTCCGAAACGGTTAAATTTTCTGACCCCGGGAGTATTCATATCCGCGTATTTCAGCATACCGTTTTTGATTGCCGGATAAGCCGATACGCTGTCCACGGCAATCAGCTCGGGGACGGCCGTCCACATCCCTGTCTTAAGCCCGAAACGGAGATAATAAGTCCTGCCCTTCTCAACTTTCATCGTAACTTCGGTATTTCTGAAATTTTCTATTCTGAATGTGTAGTTGCCGGGAGGACAATTGAAGACATAATAGGATCCGTTTTTCAATCTTGCCGCAAGTACATTATTTGCAAAAACATCGTATGAGACTGCTGCCCCTGTGACGTTGCTTTCGCGGTAAAAGATAACCCTTCCGTTATCCTGTGCAGAACATACACCTGTCAGCAGCAAAATAAAAACCAGATACCCGGGAATCAGCTTCATGACGTACAAAATTAAATATTAAGGTACCATGAAATTAATGAATCTTTTTAATACTCTGGCTTTTTCAGACAGTATTTATGGTTAAACCGCGAACCTTCTTAAGAAATGCCCTTTATCCGGCATCATCATCCGGCCTTTCACCCTGAAATCTGTCACCTGCCCAAATTTGTTATATTTGTCGGGTTTTAATTTAAATTTCACCAGGTAAGATGAAAAGATTTAAACGGTACCTTGTTACATCTGCCCTGCCCTATGCCAACGGGCCCATTCATATCGGTCACCTTGCAGGGGTTTACGTTCCTTCAGACATTTACACCCGTTACCTCAGGCTTAAAGGAGAGGATGTCATTTCGGTCTGCGGATCGGATGAGCATGGTGTACCTATTACACTTAAAGCAAGAAAAGAAGGAATAACGCCCCAGCAGGTTGTTGACAGGTACCATGCCATAAACAAGAAGGCATTTGAAGATTTTGGTATTGCCTTCGACATTTACTCGCGCACATCCAACAAAATACATTATGAAACCGCGTCGGATTTCTTTCTGAATCTGTACAACAAAGGTGAGTTCATTGAGAAAACCTCGCTGCAGTATTACGACAATGAGGCAGGTTGTTTTCTTGCCGACAGGTATATTACAGGCGAGTGCCCTCACTGCCATAATGAAAATGCATACGGCGACCAGTGCGAGAAATGCGGCACTTCACTCAGTCCGTCCGATCTTATCAACCCCCGTTCGACCATCAGCGGCAGCCAGCCGGTGATGAAAGAGACGCTCCACTGGTACCTGCCGCTCGATAAATACGAGCCATGGCTGAAGAAATGGATACTGGAGGAGCATACCGAATGGAAGACAAATGTTTACGGCCAGTGCAAATCGTGGCTCGACCAGGGCCTTCAGCCCCGTGCGGTAAGCCGCGATCTCGACTGGGGCGTGCCTGTACCGGTGAAAGGAGCTGAGGGCAAGGTGCTTTACGTATGGTTCGATGCACCCATTGGATACATCTCTGCAACAAGAGAACTTACTCCCGACTGGGAAAAGTACTGGAAAGACCCTGAGACAAGAATGATTCACTTCATAGGGAAAGACAATATCGTGTTCCATTGCATCATCTTTCCCTCCATGCTTAAAGCCGAGGGATCATTCATCCTTCCCGACAACGTCCCTGCCAATGAATTTCTCAACCTCGAAAACGATAAAATCTCCACTTCGCGTAACTGGGCGGTCTGGCTGCATGAATATCTTGAAGAGTTTCCGGGGAAACAGGATGTCCTGAGGTACGCCCTTTGCGCAAACGCCCCCGAGACCAAGGATAATGATTTCACATGGAAAGATCTTCAGGCACGGAACAATAATGAACTTGTTGCCATTCTCGGTAACTTTGTCAACCGCACCCTTGTTCTGGCAAATAACTATTACTCAGGGAAGGTGCCCGAACCGGGCGACCTGTCGCCTTTTGATAAGGAGGTTCTGGAATCAATACCCCGGCTTGCCGAATCGACCGCAGCGGCAATAGAAAATTTCAGGTTCAGGGAAGGGCTTAAAGAGGCCATGAACCTTGCACGTCTCGGCAACAAATACCTGGCCGATACCGAGCCGTGGAAACTGATTAAAACGGAACCGGGCAGGGTTAAAACAATAATCAATATTTCTCTCCAGATAACGGCAAACCTGAGTATCATACTCGAGCCTTTTCTTCCTTTCTCAATGAAGAAACTCAGGGAGTGGACAGGGTTGGATAAAATCAAATGGCAGGATGCCGGCAATGTAAGTCTCCTGCCGCCCGGCCACCAGGTTAATAAAGGGGGCCTTCTTTTCGAAAAGATTGAAGATGAGATTATTAACAGACAGATTGAGAAACTGATGAATACCCGAAAGGAAAATGAAGGCTCTGCTGCCGGTGCAGCAGCGGTGAAATCTGCCGTAACCTATGAGGACTTCTCGAAGATGGATATCCGCACCGCCACAGTGCTTGAAGCTGAGAAAGTACCCAAAACGGCAAAACTGCTTAAGCTGAAAATTGACTGCGGCACCGATATCAGAACGATAGTTTCGGGTATCGCCGAGTACTATACCCCTGAATCGATGGTCGGCAGGCAAATCCTTATTATCGCCAACCTCGAGCCCAGAACAATCAAGGGAATAGAATCGAAGGGGATGATACTGATGGCGGAAGATCCCAATGGCAAGTTAACACTTGTATCACCCGTAGAAAAAACAGGTAACGGAAGCACTGTAAAATAAGAATTCCTCAGATTGTTTTCTTCACCCATGTGCCGGGATAACGGGCGGCAAGGGCGTTTTTCACTTTTACTGCCTCGTCGAGACTGCCGCACTTTTCAGCGCTTACCCGGAAGAAACCGTTAGGTCCGTCAATTACTGCAGGATTAAAACCTTCGCCCTTAAGTGTTCCGGCAAGTACCTCGGCATTTTCGCGCAGCCTGAAACTGCCCGCAATCACATAATAACTCTCAGTCGCAGGGGCGGTTGTCTCATCCTGTGCCGGCAGCCGGCCGGTATCGGTAACCCCTTTGACATCTGATGTCACTGTATTTAAAGCAGCTTCATGGGTTGTGGTCTCATTTGCCGTTTCGGACATTGGTTTCACCGTTTCTGTGGCAGCCGGAAGCGGGTAGAGGCTTGTATTCTGAGTTCTGGTCCTGAAAATATCGGTGGTAAGAGGAACTGCCACAAGGGCGCCGGCCAGTGGTATGATAACCGCGGCCCTCCAGAGATATTTTCTCAGCCTGCGGGTTTTATTAATATCAGCCTCTGTGCCTTTGATTTTCCTAACATGGCTTACTCCGGCAAGAGGGGCAAAAGTAAATGATGTAAGACCGTATGACTGGAGATTAAAGTTCAGCTCCCTGTCAGGTTCAAAAACATAATTGCCCTCATTGTTTGTAGTGAAGGACCCGATCTTCTCAAAAATAACTTTCTCGCCTTTTTCGAGCTTCTTCCTGACTTCATCCACAAATTCACCTACCAGGTTTCTTGCATCACTGTAACCAAGTCCCGATTTTGCAGAAACCGTACCTGTAACCAGACCGTCGTTATGACTGAGGTTCCTGTTAAACGAGATAAGCTTCGCAGGGGGATGGAATGTGTTGGTGGTTTTGTCGAAGTGGGCAGGAGCATAGTTGCCGATAAAACCTCCGAAACCTGGAAGTATTACACAGTCGTGACTGAAAAGCAACTCCCTTATGACAGAAACCAGATCCATCTGTAAGAATTATTTCAAAACAAAATTAATAAAAAACAGATGAAGTTGTACAGGCAGCGGTCTTTTATATTAATCTTCGGGAAAGGCATCAGGCAACAGGCCCTTCAGATATGATAAAATTCCCTGATAAGCGTTAACAGAAATATATTATCTTCGTTTTCCCAAACAAGGAAAGTTATGCGGGAAATACACATGGTTGACCTGGCCGGCCAGTACCGGAAGCTGAAAGCTGAGATTGACGAGGCTGTTTCTTCTGTGATGGAATCGGCTGCCTATGTCAAAGGACCTGAGATTAAAAAATTTGAGGAAGAGCTTGCAGCCTATACCGGAGCAAAGCATGTTATTTCATGCGGTAATGGCACCGATGCTCTCCAGATTGCCTATATGTCGCTCGGATTGAAACCCGGAGACGAGATTATTACTTCCGCCTTTACATTTGTTGCAACTGTCGAAACGATGGTACTCCTGGGTCTCAGGCCCGTATTTGCCGATGTTGACGAGAATACTTTCAATATCTCTCCTGAAGAAATCAGGAAGAAAATATCACCTGACACGAAGGCCATTGTGCCTGTTCATCTGTTTGGCCAGTGTGCCGATATGGAGGCGATACTTGAAATTGCAGGACAATACAACCTGGAGGTTATTGAAGACGCCGCTCAGGCGGTCGGGGCGGATTTTATATTCCGGAACGGCAAAAAATGCAAGGCCGGGACAATGGGCATTATCGGGACCACTTCGTTCTTCCCCTCGAAGAATCTTGCCTGCTGCGGTGACGGAGGCGCCCTGTTTACCAGCGATAATGAGATCGCCGGTAAGATCAGAAGCATCGCAAACCACGGGATGAAGGAAAGATATCACTATGACTATATAGGGGTCAATTCACGTCTCGATACGCTTCAGGCTGCAATACTGAGCGTGAAACTGAGACATCTCGACCGGTTCAATGAAGCGCGGCGAAGGGTAGCCGATGCTTACGACATGGCCCTCTCGGGCTGTGACGAAATCATACTTCCTTCACGGGCAGATTACTCCACCCATATTTTTCACCAGTACACCATCAGGGTACCTGCCGGCAGGCGCGACCGGCTGCGCGATTTCCTCAGGGAAAACCATATCCCCACAATGGTTTACTACCCCTTGCCGATACACCATCAGAAAGCTTATGCCTCCCACCCGTTCAGCAAGGTGTCTCTCCCTGTAACCGAAAAACTATGCAGTGAAGTCCTTTCTCTCCCTGTATGCCCCGAAACTGATGATGAGCAGATTGAGTATATCACCGGTAAAGTGCTGGATTTTTTTAAGCAATAAATAAATGCGACTATGGAAAAGGAATATTTCGCCCATGAAACTGCCGTAATTGACCAGGGATGCACCATAGGCAGGGGAACAAAGATATGGCACTTCAGCCATATTATGACCGGATGCATAATCGGCGAAAACTGCAACCTGGGTCAGAACGTTGTTGTTTCACCTCATGTAAGACTGGGGCGAAATGTTAAGGTTCAGAATAATGTGTCGATTTATACCGGCGTGATATGTGAGGACGATGTTTTCCTGGGGCCGTCGATGGTATTTACAAATATTGTAAATCCCCGCAGTGCCGTGGTAAGACGCGACCAGTACGCCGAGACAATTGTTGAGAAGGGGGCCTCCATAGGAGCAAATGCCACGATAATCTGCGGTCACCGTATAGGACGATTTGCCTTTATAGGGGCAGGCGCCGTGGTAACAAAAGATGTAAAACCCTATGCCCTCGTGGTTGGCAACCCGGCCAGGCAGGTCGGATGGATGAGTGAATACGGCCACAGGCTCGTTTTTGATGAATCCGGCATTGCGGTGTGCCCTGAAAGCGGTGAAAAGTACAAACTGGCAGAGGGCAGTGTTTCGAAAATAAATTATTAGTTTTACGGGCTTATCGGGCTTTCAATGGAAAACACACCGAAAAATTTTGGTCTTATTGGCGTGGCGGGGTATATCGCCGTGAGGCACCTGAGGGCTATAAAGGATACAGGAAACCGCCTGCTGGCCAGCCTCGACAAATTCGACAGCGTGGGAATCCTCGACAGCTATTTCCCCGAAAGCGATTTCTTCGTGGAATTTGAACGCTTCGACCGGCATTTCGAGAAACTTAAAAGGAGCGGCACAATGATCGACTATGTGAGCATCTGCTCCCCGAACTACCTGCATGATTCACATATCCGGTTTGCACTGCGACACAAGGCACACGCCATCTGCGAAAAGCCCGTAGTACTCAATCCATGGAATATTGACGCCCTTCAGGAAATCGAAAAAGAAACCGGCAAGGAGGTTTACACTATCCTTCAGGTAAGACTCCACCCGAAAATACAGGAACTCAGAAAAAAAGTCATTGAAAACAGTGAAGGTAAAAAACATGATATCGACCTTACCTACATAACCAGCCGGGGAAACTGGTATTTCTTTTCATGGAAAGGCGATGTACATAAGTCGGGAGGAGTGGCTACAAACATAGGTGTACATTTTTTCGACATGCTGAGCTGGATATTCGGCAAGGAACAGAACAACATAGTCCACCTTTCGATGCCCGACAAGGCTGCCGGGTTCATCGAACTTGAAAATGCAAGAATACGCTGGTTTCTCAGCCTCGATGCAAACGACCTGCCGGACGAGACTAAATCGCAGGGAAAAAGAACCTACAGGTCCATAACAGTCGATGGCCGCGAAATTGAATTCAGCGAAGGATTCACCGATCTTCATACCGTCTCTTACACGGAAATACTTAAAGGAAACGGCTTCCGTCTTGAAGAGTGCCGGCAATCGGTTGAAACAGTATATAATATCCGCAACCAGCAGCCGGTAGCGCCCAAAGGAGAATATCATCCAATGATCCGAAAGATTCTGAAATAATTATGATATACAACAACCTGATCAACAAGGAAACCAAATTGTCGGTAGTGGGCCTCGGATATGTCGGCCTTCCCATTGCTCTGGCCTTCGCCAGGAGAATTAGCGTTAAGGGATTTGACATTAAGGAGGAAAGAATTGAACTAATGAGGAAGGGAATTGACCCCAGCAATGAACTATCCGGGGATGAATTCCTTGACCGCGACATTTCTTTTACATCGAATCCCGACGAACTGAGGGAAGCCTCATTCCATATCATTGCCGTACCCACTCCCATTGACCGGCACAACCTGCCCGACCTTTCACCCGTAATCAGCGCTTCCGAAACAGTGGGACGCATACTTAAGAAAGGGGACTATGTGGTTTATGAATCAACCGTTTACCCCGGCTGCACCGAGGAAGATTGCATACCCGTGCTTGAAAAGTTTTCCGGACTGAAATTCGGTGAAGATTTCAAGGTCGGGTATTCACCCGAAAGAATCAACCCGGGCGACAGAAACCATACTCTTGCAAAGATTGTAAAAGTTACCAGCGGCTGCGATCCTGAATCGGCAGAAGAGATAGCCCGCGTTTATGAACTTATCATTGAAGCCGGAGTCCATCGCGCCAGTTCAATAAAGGTGGCGGAAGCAGCCAAAATAATCGAAAACACCCAGCGCGATATAAATATCGCTTTCATGAATGAGCTCTCCCTTATTTTTAACCGCATGGGAATTAATACCTACGAGGTGCTGGAAGCCGCCGGTACTAAATGGAACTTCCTGAAATTCACTCCCGGACTGGTCGGAGGACACTGCATCGGAGTTGACCCGTATTACCTCTCCTACAAGGCCAAAGAGCTGGGCTATCACCCCCAGATTATAGATTCAGGCAGGTTCGTCAACGACAGCATGGGCCGCTATGTCGGGAAACAGACAATCAAGAAAATAATTGCAACCGGGAAAAGCCCGAGGGAGTCGAGAATTCTTGTTATGGGCATTACATTTAAGGAAGACGTAACCGATATACGGAACTCGAAAGTGGTTGACATAATAAACGAGATGAAGGATTTCGGAGCCAATGTCGAGGTGATCGATCCCGGTGCCGATGCACAGGAAGTAAGGCATGAATACGGCCTTGAACTTTCGAAGGAACCCTCCGGCCTGTATGATGCGGTGATTGCAGCCGTGAGTCATAAAGAGTACACCGGCCTTGATGAAAGCTACTTTGCCTCAATGCTCGTTCCCGGCGGAGTGCTGGTTGACATAAAAGGTATTTACAGGAAAAAAGTAAAAAATCTTAACTACTGGAGCCTCTGACATGAAACCCGCTGTTCTTGTTACCGGAGGAACGGGATATATCGGTTCACATACAGCTGTGGAACTGATAAACAGCGGTTTTGATGTAATATCTGCCGATAATCTTCACAACTCCGAGGCGTGGATAAACGAACGGATAGGGATGATTACCGGAAAAACTCCCATACTGGAAATAGCAGATATCTGCGATACTGCCCGGGTGGATGATCTGTTCAGAAAATACCCCGCCATAAAGGCAGTAATCCATTTTGCGGCATACAAGGCAGTGGGCGAATCGGTCGAAAAGCCTCTTGAGTATTACAGGAATAATATCCTTTCGACAATCAACCTGCTTGAGATGATGAAGAAATACGGCACCGCCCATATTGTCTTTTCATCATCATGCACAGTCTACGGACAACCCGATGTTCTTCCGGTAACCGAAGAATCTCCGCTGAAACAGGCTGCCTCTCCATACGGAAATACAAAGAAGATCTGCGAAGACATTATAAAAGACTCCGCATCTGCTTATAGTGACATTAATGCAGTTTCACTGCGTTACTTCAACCCGATAGGTGCTCACAGCTCCGGGCTTATAGGAGAGCTGCCGCGGGGAGTGCCTGAAAACCTTGTTCCTTTTATTACACAGACAGCAATAGGACTGAGGGACGAACTGAAGGTTTTCGGCAATGATTATGACACACCCGACGGAACATGCATACGCGATTACCTGCATGTTTCTGATCTTGCCATAGCGCATGTTAAAGCTGTTGAGAGGCTGCTGAACGGAAGAAACAAAGCATCTTATGAGGTGTTTAACCTTGGCGCCGGCAAGGGGGTGTCGGTGATGGAAGCCATTAAATCCTTTGAGCGTGTGTCGGGAGTGAAACTGAAATACAGGATTACCGGCAGACGCCACGGAGATATTGAAAAAATATGGGCCGATCCGTCATTAGCCAACCGCGAACTCGGATGGAAAACCATTTATACCCTCGATGACGCAATGAAATCTGCCTGGCAATGGGAAATAAAACTGAGAGAAATGAGATGAGCTTTTCCAGAACCATACTGATTACCGGAGGAGCAGGCTTTATAGGGTCGCATGTGGTCAGACGTTTCGTCCGTAAATACCCGTCATACCTTGTGGTTAACGCCGACAAGCTAACCTATGCGGGAAACCTTGAAAACCTTACCGATATTGCAGACCGTGAAAATTACAGATTCGAGAAAACAGACATTACCGATAAAAAATCTGTTTCCGCCCTTTTCCGGAAGTACCCTTTTGACGGCATTATACATCTTGCCGCCGAATCGCATGTGGACAGGTCCATTGACAATCCGGATGACTTTGTAATGACAAACGTTGCAGGAACCGTCAACCTTCTTAATGCCGCATTATCGGCATGGTCGGGAAATACGGAAAACAGGTTGTTCTACCATATTTCCACCGATGAGGTATACGGCTCTCTTGAAGGAGGCGGCGCCTTTACCGAACAGACTCCCTACGATCCGAAGAGCCCTTACTCGGCTTCAAAGGCGGGATCGGATCATTTCGTCAGGGCTTACCACAATACATACGGCCTGCCTGTTGTAATATCAAACTGTTCGAACAACTACGGACCAAACCAGTTTCCCGAGAAACTTATTCCTCTTATGATCAACAACATAAAAAACAACAAGCCTCTTCCTGTTTACGGTAAGGGTGAAAATGTCAGGGACTGGCTCTATGTTGAGGATCATGCTGCGGCAATAGACCTTATTTTCCACAAAGGCAAGCCGGGTGAAACTTACAACATCGGAGGCGGAAACGAATGGAAAAACATTGATCTTGTAAAATTCCTCTGCAGGATAATGGACCGCCGGCTGAACAGGGAAGAGGGCATCTCCGAGAAACTGATAAATTTTGTCAGGGACAGGCCCGGACATGACCTCAGGTATGCAATAGACTCTTCAAAGATCAGGAATACTCTTGGATGGAAACCCACGGTAAATTTTGAGGAGGGCCTTGAGAAAACCGTCGACTGGTACCTCTCAAATACACAATGGCTGCAAAATGTGATTTCGGGTGAATATGTGAAGTACTACGAAAAGATGTACCGGAACAGATAGCAGGTCATTTTGGAACAGCCCTTAGCCTGGCTGCTATATCCCTGGCAGCGGAGATTTTTTCGTTTAATTCCTTTTCCAGTCTGATTATAAACGGATGTGATTCAGAATCACCCCTTACTGCCCTGAAATCTTCTTCCTTTTCTTTTTTGCCCAGACCGGCTCCGAATCCGGTCATTGAGGAGGGAGAAAATTCTTTCCGGGCATCTTCGAGTATAAGTTTGTGAAGTGTGGTTTCAGCCTCCTGCCATTCGTCAAGAATGCCGAGTATCTCTTCCGGTGATAAATCAGCAGGCTTTCTTCCCTTATTGTTTTCAATGAACCCGGACACCCACGACCATTCAAGCTCATCGTAATCAGAATGCAGGTTTCGGAAAAACTCTTCAATTTCAAGAGCAGACGTCACCCGGCCCGACTCGATTTTATCGAGTAATTCCTTTGTTCTCTTCACCGGTGCAATCAGTCCTGCCAGGTCGGTCCACTCTCCCCTTCCGCCTGAGATTCTGCATTCAAGGAGACCTGACAATTCTTTCCCGTTCCTGAAATCCTTTCCTGAAAGTCTTTTGATAAAAATATCACCTGAATATTTTTTAATTCCTGCCTCGTATAATTCTATACCTCTTCTGACAGAGGAGGATTTTATTTTAAAATTATTAAACTGATGCTCGCCGGTTCCGTGTGTGCTTTCGGCCAGAGACTGAAGGATCTCCAGGGCTGCCTTCATCTTCCCGGCGGTATAAGGTGTAATCAGGCTGTAAACAATATGATCGGCTTTATCTGATCCTTTTCTGCGGTCACGTTCTGGCCATTTCAAGGCATCCCTATAGGTACCGGAGCTTCGGAGGTTAAGCGCAGGGTGCACAAAAGTTTCTCCGTTTTTTTCCATTACATAGGAAAAGGGAAAAACCGAAGTATCGATATTCCCTTTATGATTTCCTGCCACCAGGCTGAAAGGTCCGATATGGGAAGGCCAGAGCAGGTATGAACCACTTGCGGTTTTGGATCCGCGTTCCACAATGCCATGGTGCAGCGGTCCCAGCTTATAGAGATGATTGCTCTGGTTGGTTCCGCTTCCTGCATTCATGAACGAGAACATCCCTGCAATAAGCAAGGTGGACTTATGGTGCGTAACCGTAAAGGGACCGGCAAAAACTGATACCGCCTCACCGTGGAACCCCTGGCAATTGGCAAAGAAAAGGGAATCGGTGGCCGAAAACTGTTTGGCAAGGAGGCATCCCTGGCCCACAAAGCATCTTTCGGCTATTACGCCGTCGGTGATAACTGACCCGGAACCGGCAATGAAATTATTCATTATTACTCCGTGTCCGATTATGACAGGAGCATCTTCGGAGCCGAGTAGAGTCCCTTCCTCCAGCTTTATTGCCCCTTCCACCCTCGAATATTCACCCAGCCTGACATTCCTGACAAGCCCGCAGTTGATCAGTACTGAACCTTTCCCGGCATAACCCATGCCGGAGGAAACATCCGAAGCATACCTTTGTACCAGTTTGTCTATCTGTTCAATTGTCGTTCTTCGGTGCCGGAACAAACAATATATATAGGCAAGATGTGAGGAGAGCCTGTCGAAAATTCTAATGCTCCTTCCCCCGCTCTCATCAAGAACCGATATGAGTGTTCCGTTGCCGAATGAAGATATTCCATCGCAGCTGATTCTGCCACAGTTTCTTATGATGACCTCATCCCCGATAATATAATTGGCAAGGTATTCGTGAACGTTGATAACAGAGACGTTATCGCCAATTATGCAGTTATGTATGGTTGCGTTGCTGATACCTGACCTGAACTCCACTCCTGAAGCGTCGGTGTGGGTTTTTTCAAAGACTCCAAGCTTTATGTTGCCGGAAAACCTTGTACGGGAGCAGGATAGAGGATTAAAGTTTTCCTTAACAAGGACAAGGCTCCAGTCTTCAGCGCTGCATCCCCTTGAAGTAAGAATGGCTATCTCTTCATCATAGAGCTGCCTGTAATTGTTTTTCCCGGGTTTCACCATCAGTTTTACCGGATAAGTATAAAATGTGAGTTTCTGTTTATTCGACAGTAACTGATTTGGCAAGGTTACGCGGCTGGTCGACATCACAGCCTCTCATTACGGCAACATGATAAGAGAGGAGCTGTAATGGAATAACTGCCAGGATACCGGAGAAGACAGGCAGGGTTTCGGGTACCTCAATAACATAATCGGCCATCTTGCTGATTTGGCCGTCTCCTTCCGACACAATGGCGATTATTTTACCTTTTCTGGCTTTTATTTCCTGTATGTTACTGATAATTTTATCATAGGTGCCATCCTTTGTAGCCACAACCACCACCGGCATGTTTTCATCAATAAGTGCTATTGGGCCGTGTTTCATTTCGGCAGCGGGGTATCCTTCGGCATGGATATAGGAGATCTCCTTGAGTTTCAGTGCTCCTTCAAGGGCTACCGGGAAAAGGAATCCGCGTCCCAGGTAAAGTGCATTGGAGGTATTCCTGATTGCCTCAGCAACCTTCAGAACCTGGTCGTTGGTTTCGAGAGCCCTTCTGACAAGTGATGGAACAGCGGCGAGTTCCCTTATCAGGTTTCTGTATTTTTCCGGTTCAATTACTCCTTTACGGTAGCCTAACTCAAATGCTATCATGGCAAGTACGGTCACCTGAGTGGTAAAAGCCTTGGTTGAAGCCACTCCTATTTCGGGGCCTGCATGGGTATAGACACCTGCATCAGTTTCGCGGGGGATATTTGAACCGACCACGTTACAGATACCGAAAACAAGGGCACCTTTTTCCTTTGCAAGTTTAACGGCTGCCAGGGTGTCGGCTGTTTCGCCGCTCTGACTTATGGCAATCACGATATCATCTTTCCCGAGAAGAGGATTTCTGTAGCGGAATTCTGATGCATATTCGACTTCTACCGGCACTCTTGTGAATTCTTCGAAAATATATTCGCCAAGAAGCCCGGCATGCCACGACGTACCGCAAGCAACTATTATGAACCTGTGTGCGTTCACCATCCTGTCGATTACCCCGTGAAGTCCGCCGAGCATTATCCCTGCGTTGTCAGGGAGTATTCTGCCTCTCATCGTATCGTGTATTGCCCTGGGTTGCTCGTAGATCTCCTTTAGCATAAAATGAGGGAATCCCTCCTTGTCTATTTCGCCTATTTTAAGATCCAGTTCCTGCACTTCGGGCTGAACGACCTGTTTGCGTATTGTTTTCAGACTGAGTTCGTTTCTTTTTATAACGGCAATGTCGTCATCCTTCATATAGATGACCCTGTTGGTATATTCAATTATGGGGGTTGCGTCGGAAGCAATAAAATTTTCGCCATCGCCAACACCTATCACGAGGGGGCTTCCCTTCTTTGCGGCGTAAAGTCTGTCCTGTTCACTGGTACAGATAATTACGAGCCCGTATGCTCCCTCAACATTTTCGAGTGCAGTTGTGATGGCCTGTTCGGGGGTAAGGCTGCCTTCGAGATATAGATGTTCAATGAGATGAGCGACAACCTCGGTATCGGTCTGGCTGTTGAAATGTATACCTCGGGTTTCAAGATGCCGTTTTATCTGCGAATAGTTTTCGATAATTCCATTGTGGACAACAACAAAATTCCCCTTATACGAAACCTGGGGATGGGCGTTTGTTTCGCTTGGTTCGCCATGGGTTGCCCAGCGGGTATGGCCAATGCCGGTAGTGCCGTCAACACCTGAACGGATAACCAGCTCCTCCAGATCCTTTACCCTTCCCTTGCATTTAAATACTTCTGTTTTGCCGTTACTTATAGCTATTCCTGCTGAATCATATCCCCTGTATTCAAGCCTCTTAAGACCATTCAATACAATCTCCTTTGCACTGCGCGAACCGATGTATCCTACAATGCCACACATATTTCAAAGGTTTAAATGATTTCAGCGAAGATAGTTAAATTGTTAAATTGCTAATACCTGGTATAAGTCAGTTCAAACTTCACGGGTGTATGGCTGTTATTTGCCTTAAGTATAAGGTTCCTGTATTCGGAGTCGCTCAATGAGAGTGACAGCTGTGCCTCAGGTATTTTCCCGTCGATATATGTCTGGACAAAAGCAGCTATGTTGAAGGTGAAATTAAGAGTGGTTGAATTGAGGTTGCCGTTGTAAAAAGCGGAACTCATATAATAATCGGGAACAATATAGCTGTATCCCTCACTGTTTTTGTAAATAAGAAATATTGATGTAGGAATTGAGGTTGCCTTGTAAACCACTCCGTCTACATAAACGGGTATTGTAATCCGGGCCCTGTTCACCGAAAGTCTTGATGAATCGCGGAAAGTTTGCAGACCCGGAAAAGTAATCCTGGTAGAGGCGCCGTAAAACGACTGCAGGTAGCTGAGAGTATCCTTGACGCCGTCGTTTATATGGGCTATCCTCTTGTCGGGCTCTGCGGTTGAAAAGTCGTGGAAATACCTGTTATACCTCACACTTTTGTCGCTCATGACAAAACTGTAGTACTGACCGGTCTTCAATGCAGTATGATAAAACACATCTATGATAACGGGATAATTAGACTGATCCGAGAAAGAAAGAGATAGTAAAAGTTTGCTCGGGTTTGCACCATCCTTTTTATCAGGCAACGTTTGGCCTTCACTGACAGACACATACAGACCTTTGAAGTAGTTCCTGAAATCATTTCCGGAATTATCCTGACGAAGTTTCAGGGTGTCACGCATCAGGTATTCGCCTATTGAAATAGGGATCATTATCTCAAGGTTCTGGATGGTATCCTTTTCTATTTTCGGCAGGGCGAAGGTACCCAGATGGAGACCGGCATGGGGATCCCTTTTGGAATAATAAACAGAATCCGCATCAAGCATCTCTGTGATTTCGTAGAGGGAAATATCCTGGTTTACACCAAGCAGGCCCTTGGCCCCTGAAATCCTGATTATCATTTTTACCGAATCAATCACAAAAGGCTGTCCTCCCTCAGGCCATTTCTGCAGCAGACGCAGCTGGGCAACAAAATCAGATGTCATTGTACCAAAATAGGGATCGTATATTCCCCCCAGAAATGCTGCTGTTTTGTTTTTTGACGGCACACTGTCGGCGTATTCAGTGAATGAGAAAATGCTGATTGTATCGGTTGACCTTATATTGACAAAATCGCCGCCGGGCAAAAGGTTAAGCCCTGTGATGACAGGCTTCTCCGTACATGATTGTAAAAAAAATAAAGCTGCCAGAAAAATCGGGAAGCTAAGGCGGGTTGATAGTATTAAAAGCAGCCGTTTAATGCTTTGGTTTTTGTATTTTCTGAGATAATAGAGTGTCATAAAAATCGTTATACGCATCAATATATATTTCTTCATCCTGGTAACCCAGCACCGGTTTGCCCGTTGATTCTATGTATTTCATCAGTTCGGGATTTATTTTCTCACTCCCGATAATGATGCCGTCAGAATTTCTGATGGCAAGTTTTGAAATATTGAGGTAATCGGGCTTTTTTACCAGCTTCAGGTTCTCGCCATCAATCCCGTCGTATCTGAGTTTATCAGCAAACGTTGATCTAAACGGAGATTTAAACTCATTATTATATACTGAATATACAATTTTAAAATCGGAGAATAGCGGATCGTCGTGGTATATGTCGCGAAGATAGACCGGTACAAGAGCGCTCATCCAACCGTGACAGTGAACAATGTCAGGGGCCCATCGTAATTTCTTGACGGTTTCAATCACGCCGCGGGCAAAGAACAGAGCACGTTCATCATTATCCTCAAATTCCTTTCCGTTTGAATCGGCCACAACATGCTTCCTCTGGAAATAATCATCGTTGTCGATGAAATATACCTGCATCCTTGCCGATTGTATGGATGCAACCTTTATTATTAAGGGATGATCGGTGTCGTCAATAATAAGATTCATCCCCGACAATCTGATCACCTCATGAAGCTGATTCCTTCTTTCATTTATGCACCCGTACCTGGGCATGAAAGTCCTTATCTCCTTGCCCCTTTCCTGTATACCCTGGGGCAGGTACCTTCCAATCCTGGATATTTTTGACTCGGATAAGTAGGGAGTAATCTCCTGCGAAATGAACAAAACCTTCTTGCTTTCCATCTTACCAGCCTCGATGTTCAGGGTGCAAAGGTAGTAAAATTTATTGATATATAAGTATATTTATATAACTGCATGATTTTGCAGCGCTGTTTTTTTCTTGTAAAAATTTGATTTAGGTTTGTACCCGTAATGGCATTGATTTAAGCACTCCGTTAAAATAAACTGCAGTCCGATGCTTATCTGTTCAACAGTTAAAGACCTAAGGGAGGCATTGTCCTCGAAGGCTCTCTCTCCTGTTGGTTTTGTACCAACGATGGGAGCCCTTCACGCCGGGCATATTTCACTGGTTGAAAAATCAGTCGGGGAAAACCCTGTTACCGTTGTAAGCATCTTTGTGAACCCGGCACAGTTTAACGACAGGAACGACCTTGAGAATTATCCCAGAATGACCGAAAGCGACATAAAACTTCTTTCAGGGGTTCTTCGCACAGATGATATTGTATTCATCCCTCCCGAAAAGGAAATATACCCCGGCAATGAGCCTGAGGTAATTTTCGATTTTAAAACCCTCGACAAGGTTATGGAAGGGGCCTTCCGCCCGGGGCACTTCAACGGTGTCGTAAAGGTGGTAAGCAGGCTATTTGATATTGTGATGCCCGATGTCGCTTATTTCGGACAGAAAGACCTGCAGCAGGTTACAATCATCCGCGAGCTTGTCAGGCAGCAGAACAGGAAAACCAGAATCATTTCCTGCCCGGTAGTAAGAGAACCCGACGGCCTTGCCATGAGCAGCAGAAATCTTCTCCTTGACCCGGAAATAAGACAACATGCAGGAATTATCTTTAAAACTCTCAGTGCCGCCTCGGAGTTGATTTGCAGCACGGATATATCAGAAATAAAAGAATTTGTCCGGGAACAGATCAATAAGACTCCCGGATTCAGCCTGGAATATTTTGAAATTGCCGATGACCTTGAACTTAAACCCGTAACAATGAAAACGGAGATGGTGCCGGGCAGGAGGTATTTCGGGTGTATCGCAGTCAGGGCCGGCGGCATCAGGCTGATAGATAATACCGAATTTAATTGCTCTGTAATAAAAGGTTAATTAACTTTGTCCCGTAATTCAAAACCGGGAGTCATGCTTATTGAGGTAGTAAAATCAAAGATTCATAATGTTTCGGTCACTGAAGCTAACCTTAATTATATCGGGAGCATAACCATTGACGAGGACCTTATGGATGCTGCCGGCATAATAGAGAACGAGAAGGTACAGGTGGTCAACATAAACAATGGTGAACGGCTCGATACCTACGTAATAAAAGGAGAAAGGGGCTCGGGGCAGATATGCCTTAACGGAGCTGCCGCCCGGAAAGTTGCTGTAGGAGATGTCGTCATAATTATCTCCTATGCATCAATGGATCCCGAAGAAGCAAAAAACTTTTCACCCAGGATATTATTTCCCGACACTTCCACAAATAAACTCATTTAGGTTTGAGTCTGCGAAAAAACATTATCCAGTCTCTTAAATTTATTGGCTTTCTGGCCGCAGGCGTCCTGCTGCTGTGGCTTGCTTTTAAAAGCATCAATGTCGACAGGCTTATTTCGAGCCTTACCGGTGCCAGGTACGGTTGGGTCATTCTCTCTGTTATTTTCGCCTTTATGGCTTATGTAAGCAGGGCAAGAAGATGGGTACTCCTTGTTGAACCCCTCGGATACAAGCCAGGTCTCAGGAACACTTTTTACGCCCTGATGACAGGTTACCTGGCAAACATGGCACTCCCTAGGGTGGGGGAAATAACAAGATGCATTGCCCTTGGCAGGAAGGAAAAGATACCTGTCGACCAGCTGATTGGGACTGTGGTTATCGAAAGAGGTATAGATATTATCTCCCTGGCCATTATCACCCTTTTCATGCTTATCGTCGACGGTGCAACACTGGGTCCCTTCCTCGGTGAGACCGTTGTGGCGCCTGTACGGGAAAAAATGATTGATTTGTTCGGTTTCCCCTGGATGATATGGGTACTGGCAGCAGTACTATTTGTGCTGGTTGCCCTGTTATTCTACGCTTTCAGAAAAAGGCTTGTCAGAATAAGGTTTTTTGCCAAACTGTTTAGCGCTGCCAGGGGTGTTATTAAGGGGCTGGGCACTTTTGTGCGGGTAAAAAGAAAGAAGGAATTTGTTTTTCACACCATATTTATCTGGTTTAATTATGCCATGATGACATGGGTTGTGGTTTTCTCGCTTAAGAGCACTTCACATCTTGATTTTGCCGACGGCATGTTTCTTCTGGTGATAGGCGGTCTGGCCATGTCGGCGCCCGTCCAGAGCGGCCTGGGGGCATTTCACTTTATAATATCAAGGGGGTTGAATGCCGTTTACGGGATAAGCCTTGAAGATGGCCTTGCATACGCTCTTCTTGCGCATGAATCGCAGCTGATCTTCGGAATGATTCTTGGTTTTATTGCCTTATATTCACTGGTGCGAAAAGATAAAATTAAACTTACCGCCGATGCCGAAGAATAAATCCGTCTGGGTTTGCCAGAATTGCGGCGCGGAGTCTGCAAAATGGATTGGCCGGTGCCCTTCGTGCGGCCAATGGAACACCTACCAGGAGGAAAAAATACTCCCTTCTCCCCACACACCTTCATTTGATGCCGTCCCGGATGAAAAAAGGAAGCCCCTGCTTCTATCCTCCATTACGCCCGATGAAAAACCGAGGCTTAATACCGGCATACGGGAGCTCGACAGGATTCTCGGAGGGGGAATGGTTCCGGGTTCCCTGATACTGCTGGGCGGAGAACCTGGCGTCGGGAAATCAACCCTGGCACTGCAACTGGCCCTTGCCTCCCCGGGAAAAAAGGTTCTTTATGTTTCGGGCGAGGAGAGTGCCGAACAGATAAGCCTCAGGGCAGGCAGGCTCAAGGGAGACAACCCCGGCTGCTATGTTCTTTGCGAAACAAATCTTGAAAATATCACCGCACACGCCGGAAATCTCAATCCTGATGTTATCATTGTCGATTCCATCCAGACAATCACCTCATCAATGCTTGAATCGTCGGCAGGGTCGGTATCCCAGGTAAGGGAGAATGCGGCAATGCTTCTCAAATATTCAAAAATAACCGGCGTCCCGGTTATTCTTATCGGTCATATTACCAAGGACGGAACTCTGGCAGGTCCCAAGGTACTTGAACATATTGTTGATGTGGTATTGTATTTCGAAGGGGAGAACAACTACATTTACCGTGTACTGCGGTCGGTTAAAAACCGCTTTGGTTCCACTTCCGAAATAGGAATTTTTGAGATGACGGGGTCGGGGCTGAAAGAGGTTGCCAACCCGTCTGCCCTGTTTATAAACCAGCACGATGAGATGCTGAGCGGTATTGCAATTGCCGCCACTATCGACGGTATAAGGCCGTTCCTCATTGAGACCCAGGCCCTTGTAAGCAGCGCCGTTTACGGAACTCCCCAGAGAAGCTCCACCGGGTTCGACATCAGGAGGCTGAATATGCTGCTTGCAATTCTTGAGAAGAGGGCAGGTTTCAGGCTGGCGATGAAAGATGTGTTTTTAAATATTGCCGGCGGGATAAAGGTTGCCGATCCGGCTATTGACCTTGCCATCATCAGTTCAATATTGTCTTCAAACCTCGATATCCCCCTTGGAAAGAAAATATGTTTTGCCGGCGAGGCAGGTTTATCGGGTGAAATAAGACCCGTTTCAGGCATTGAACAAAGGATCAGGGAAGCTGCAAAGATGGGGTTCGAAAACATAGTGATTTCCCGTTTTCAGAAGATTCCTGATGTAAAAAATATGAAAATAAACATTACCGGGACCGGGAAGGTGGAGCAGCTTGTAAAGTATCTCTTTGCCTGATTTTCAGTATCTTTCCACAAAATTGGAGCGTCGTCCGGTGTTTCTCTTTACTTTATCGCAGTCAAGTTCGAGTGAAAAGCCGGCGGGTTTTTCAAAATAGTCGGCCTCCATTATCCCGAACTGCGGATCGGCATATAATCTTTTGAGGAAGAGTGCCAGCACGGGGAGCGCGATCCTTGCTCCCTGTCCTTCTCCCAGGGTTTCGAAATGAATGCTCTGATCTTCCCATCCGCTCCACACACCCGCCACAAGGTTGGGCAGAACTCCCATGTACCAGCCGTTTCCGTGGTTCTGGGTGGTTCCCGTTTTGCCTCCCATCTGGTTTGTAAATCCGTAGTTGACACGCATTCCTATACCCGACCCCTGGTTTACAACTCCCTGAAGGAGGTCGAGCATGAGGTAGGCCTGCTCCTCGGTAATCACTTCCTCAATCTTTGTGTTAAACCTTGAGATGACATTCCCGTTTTTATCTTCAATGCGGGTAACATACATTGGCCGCGTATAAACACCTTTATTGGCAAAGGTGCCGTAAGCTCCTACCATTTCCTCGAGGGTAATATCGGAAGTGCCGAGAAATATCGAATAAACCGGGTCGATAAAGCTTCTTATTCCCATTCTGTGCATAAGATCCACAACGGCCTGTGGGGTGAACTGGGTCATCAGCCAGGCTGAAATATAGTTTTCCGATTTTGCCAGTCCCCATTTTAGTGTCACCATCTTGCCATGATATTCTTTGGGGCCCGAGCTTTTAGGCGTCCATGTCGAGTCTTTGCCGTCAATTATTACCCTGAAGGTTCTGGGAATATTCTCAACTTCATAGCATGGAGAGTAGCCGTCCTGCATGGCGAGAGTGTACAGAAAAGGTTTAATTGTACTTCCCACCTGTCTTTTCTGTTCCGTAACGCCGTCATACTTGAAGAACCTGAAATCGGGACCCCCGACGTAAGCCTTCACATGTCCGGACTTGGGTTCCATAACCATGAAGGAGGACCTCATGAAATGTTTGTAATATTTTATTGAATCGATCGGTGTCATAACCGTATCCCTGATTCCTTTCCAGGAGAATACCTTCATCCTGACAGGAGTATTGAATACCAGCATGATCGAATCTTCGGGCATTTTTCTTTTAACCAGTTCCCTGTACCTGTCGGTGCGCCTTACGGCCATCATTATTATTTCCTCCACCTGTTTTCTGGTAAGGTCGTTTGAAAACGGAGGGTTTCTGAAGGTTTTGGCAAGAGCCTGGAATGCAGGCTGGATATTCTGCGAAAGGTGCTCAGTGAGAGCCTCCTCCGCAAACTTCTGCATTTTTGAATTTATTGTTGTATATATCTTAAGGCCGTCTTTATAAAGGTTATAATTGGTTCCGTCAGGTTTTTTGTTTTTCCGGCACCATCCGTAAAGGGGATTGTTTTCCCACTGCCATACGGCATCATTGTACTGTTCTTCAAATGAAAAGAACCGCCGGTCGGGTTCAAATTTTATCATCGTTGTACGGATGTATTCCCTGAGATAAGTCGCAAGTCCTGAAGTATGATCTTCGGGTCTGAAATCTGTAACAAGCGGCAGCTGCTTAACCGAGTCGGCCACATTCTGGCTAATGTACCCGTATTTTGCCATCTGGGAGATTACCACATTCCTCCTTTTCACCATTCTCAGCGAATCACGGAGCGGATTATACAGAGAGGCGTTTTTAAGCATTCCCACCAGAGTGGCGGCCTGTTGAATGTTAAGCGAGTCGGGCGTTGTATTGAAATAAACCCGCGAAGCCGACCTTATACCTTTAGAATTATATATGAAGTCGTACCTGTTGAGATACATTGTAATAATCTCCTCCTTGGTGTAGCTTTTCTCCAGCTTCACAGCCGTCTGCCATTCCTTGAATTTTGTCACGCCAAGCTTTATCTTTCTTACAAAAGCCGATGTACGGGTTGTGTCGCGCGGGTAAAGCAGTTTGGCAAGCTGCTGGGTTATGGTGCTCCCTCCGCCGGTGTTTTGTCCCATCAGAATGGTCCTGATCACCGCCCTTCCGAGCCCCCTCACATCAATCCCCGAATGCCTGTAGAACCTTATATCCTCGGTTGCAATAAGAGCCTTTATCACATACGGAGATATTTCATCATAATCGGCCCATGTCAGATTTTCCTTTTCGGCGTAATATTTTCCGAGAAGAACGCCGTCCTCCGAATAAACCTCTGCGGCCAGGTTGTTTTCAGGGTTCTCAAGATCCTCAAACGAAGGCATGAAGCCAAGTTTTCCTGTTGAAATAAGAGTAAAGAGGATAATGGCCGCCACAAAAGGAAAAGAGAATATCGCCCAGAACCAAATGATGTATTTTCTGTGTTCTCCGGAGCCTGTCATGTGAATTTTGCAGTTTGCGCCAAAAATAGCAATAAATAAAGAAAGTTAACCGTAAATTTTGAAGTTTGGTATCTAAATGATTTACTTTGTGCCGTCTAACAACGGAATAAAATGCTGATCAATGACTGAAAACCTGGTAATTGTTGAATCTCCTGCAAAAGCCAGAACAATTGAAAAATTCCTCGGCAAGGATTTCAGGGTGATATCGAGCTTCGGGCACATCAGGGATCTCACTAAAAAGAACCTTGGGATTGATATTGAAGCGGGCTTCAGGCCTCTTTATGAGATACCAAAGGAGAAGACAAAGGCAGTGGCCGAACTGCGAAAAGCAGCCTCTGAGGCTAAAACAATCTGGATCGCCTCTGATGAAGACCGCGAAGGAGAAGCCATTGCCTGGCATCTGATTGAGGTGTTGAATCTTGACCCTCAGAAAACCAGAAGAATCGTTTTCCATGAAATAACAAAATCCGCAATAGAAGAGGCTGTAAAATCGCCCCGTACTGTCGATATGAATCTTGTTAACGCCCAGCAGGCAAGAAGAGTACTCGACAGACTTGTCGGATTTGAGATATCTCCGGTACTCTGGAAAAAAGTGCAACCCTCCCTCTCCGCAGGAAGGGTCCAGTCGGTTGCGGTAAGGCTTATCGTTGAACGCGAAAGGGAAATCATTGCCTTCAAACCCGAATCATCCTTCAGGATCTCCGGAATCTTCAGCGTCGGTCAGGGAGATAAGGCAGGCAGACATCTGAAAGCTGATGCTGCCGGAAAATTCCCCGGCCTAAAGGAGGCAACCGGATTCCTGGAGTTGTGCAGGGAGGCTGAATTCACTGTTAATAATATAACAGTAAAACCAGGGACCCGTTCGCCCGCTCCACCCTTCACAACATCAACACTCCAGCAGGAAGCCTACCGTAAACTTGGTTTTTCTGTCAACCAGACAATGTCAGTGGCACAGAAGCTCTACGAGGAAGGAAAGATTACCTACATGCGAACCGACTCAACAAGCCTCTCAAAACTGGCAATTGCAAAAGCAAGAGATGTAATTGTGGAAGAATTCGGCGAAGAATATTCCAAAACAAGGCAATTCAAAGCCACCTCAAAGGGAGCACAGGAGGCTCACGAGGCAATCAGGCCCGCTTACCCCGAGAAAAAGACAATTACAGGAACACAGGCCGAGAAAAAGCTGTATGAGCTTATATGGAAAAGGACCATGGCGTCACAGATGGCCGATGCAAAAATTGAACGCACGAACGTTTCCATCGGAATGAGCAACTCCCCTTCAGGCTTCAACGCCACAGGTGAAGTGATCCTCTTCGACGGATTCCTGAAACTTTACAGTGAGTCTCCCGACACCGAAAACGGGGACGATGAAAAAGATATCATTCCTCCTCTTAAAACAGGAATGAAGCTCTATTACAACAGGATTACCGCAACGGAAAAATACACAACACCTCCCCCAAGGTATACGGAAGCAAGTCTGGTAAAGAAACTGGAAGAGCTCGGAATAGGCCGGCCATCAACCTATGCACCAATAATTTCCACTATACAGGCACGCGGATATGTAACAAGAGAAGACAGGCCGGGCGAAAAAAGAAAAATATCTGTTATTGAACTTTCCGAAGGTAAAATTGCAACATCGTCGAAGACCGAAACAACCGGCAAGGAGAAATCAAAACTTTTCCCGAAGGACATAGGGATGATTGTCAATGACTTTCTAATGGAGAACTTTTCGGAGATTGTTGATTACAATTTTACTGCCGAAGTGGAGGAACAGTTCGACCTGATAGCCGCAGGAAACCTGCCGTGGGTTAAAATGCTGCATGATTTTTACGGTTCGTTTCACAAAACGGTTGAAAAGACTCTCGAGAAGAAATCGAGGCAGACTGCTGTCAGGATGCTTGGCAGCCATCCTGTTACCGGAGAACCCGTTACCGTAAGGATGGGACGTTTCGGCCCGGTGGCCCAGATAGGGGAAGCCGCCGAAGGAAAAAAACCCAGGTTTGCCAGCCTTCAGAAAAACCAGCTGATTGAAACAATTACTCTCGAAGAGGCTCTGAAGCTCTTTGAGCTTCCAAGGGTGCTCGGAGTTCACGACGGTGATGAGGTCGTGGCCGGAATAGGCAAATTCGGCCCCTATATAAGATACCGGAACAGGTTTTATTCCCTGAAAAGGAACGTTGACGATCCATACACCGTCACCATTGAAAGGGCAATCGAGCTGATGAATGAAAAGGATAATTCCGAAAAACAGAAAGTGATAAAGGAATTCGGCGAGATAAAAGTACTTAACGGCCGTTACGGCCCCTACATTGCATACGAAGGTAACAATTACCGCATTCCTAAAGGTACAGATCCTGCGGAAATCTCAAAGGACGAGTGTCTTGAAATTATAGAGAAGAAAACCAAAAAATAGCTGCCATGACGGACCTGAACGATTACCTCGAGCCGGTATCCATTGAAAAACCGGAATTTGAAGATCTCGAAGGTCCTGCAGGTTTCTCTCATAACCTGTCTATAAGTACCGAAAGTAACCCCGTTAAGGAACCATGGAAATATAAAATAGCCCTTATAGGTGTACCCGACGACCGCAACTCGCTCAACAGAGGATGCAGTAAAGGACCAGACATAATACGCAAACGGCTTTATATGCTTGCCAGGGTACCCGGGAAAACCAAAGCTGCCGACCTCGGGAACATCAGGACCGGGGTGACATTCGAAGATACCGTTTCAGGGCTGGCCTATGTAATGTACCACCTGGTAAAGGCAGGTACGATCCCGGTGATCATCGGAGGCAGCAGTGCATTGTCGCTGGCAGTTGACAGGTGCTTCAGTGAGCTGGGACACAGATATACGCTTGCCTGTGTCGATTCAAGAATTGATTTCACTCCTAACAGGGAAGAAACAGACTCCCGCAATTACCTGAACAGGATTATTTACGGGAATAAAAGTGCCATCGGGCATTTTGTAAATATAGGCTACCAGACGTACCTGAACGATTACCAGTCGGTAAACCGTCTTCTGAAGCGCAAAGCCGAACTGGTAAGAATCGGGGATGCAAGGCAGGCCCTTCATCTGACGGAGCCCCTGATGCGCGATTCGGATGCTGTGCTTTTTGATATAGCCGCCGTCAGGCAATCGGATGCACCGGGCACCAGATTCACTTCACCGAACGGTTTCTACGGAGAGGAGATATGCCTTTTATCCCGCTATGCAGGCATCTCCGACTCTCTGAAAATCTTTGGAATCTTTGAAGTTAATCCCGACCTCGACAACAATTTTCAGACTTCTGATCTTGCAGCACAGATAATCTGGTTTTTCATCGAAGGAGCCGGACAAAAACAGAATGAGGCTGATTTCCTTGATGACCAGACAAGCGGTCGCTTTACGCGCTATCATGTGCATGTTGCCGACATGGAAGACGACATGATTTTTGTAAGAAGCAATATTACCGACAGATGGTGGATGGAAATCCATACCCCGAAAGGAACGATAAAGTATGCTTCATGTTCACACGAGGATTATCTCCTCGCCAACAAAAATGAAATACCCGAAAGGTGGTTCAGGGCTGTTGAGAAATTCAGTTTCTGACCATTAATTTTCTTTCATTTATCATCAATATTTTATAGTTTGTCACGTTTTTTATGTATGCTTATCAAAAGATTTTTGGTAAGCGGCAAATAAAATTTTTTACATTTGGAACCTTTCCATATTTTTATTTATTTTACTGCTTCTACCGCAAACAGATAATTACCGGAATGAGGAAACTGTCAGTATTGCTACTGTTGTTTTTTTTACGGCCAGGGTTCATCTTTGGCCAGCAGGATCCTCTTTCCAGCCAGTATATGTTTAATCTTCATTATTTTAATCCCGGCTCCAGCGGTATCTCCGGCATGGTTTGCGCCACCGCGCTGCTCCGGCAGCAATGGATGGGATTCAAGGGTGCTCCCGTCACAACCCTTTTCACTGTCAATGCCCCCTTAAGGCTTTTTAAATCACCCGGAGGAGTGGGCCTGATAGTCGACAACGACAAAACCGGTTTTGATTCTGATATCAGGCTTGGCGGAACATATTCCTATCATATTGATCTGGGAAGCGGGAAGCTGGGTGTCGGTATAATGCTGGGTATGCTGAACAAGTCGCTGAACCCATCCTGGCAGATACCATCAGGAGATGCGCATACACCTCCCTCGGGCGATCCTCTCATACCTGAGAGCAAGGAGAGCCATATCGCTCTCGATGCAGGCCTGGGAGCCTTCTATTCAACCGTTAAATATTATGCCGGCCTGTCGGTTCTGCACATAAACCAGCCGGAATTTAAATTTACAAAAGGACGTCCCTATATGAGCAGGCACTACTATGCCGTGGCAGGTTACAACCTTCAGATGGGGAATCCTGCTTTTGAACTGCAGCCATCGGTATTTGCTTTCAGCGACGGGCGTGTAGTGCAGTTCACGGTTAATTCTCTTGTAAGGTACAATAAAAAAGTTTGGGGCGGCGTTTCCTACAGAGCCGGAGATGCACTGACAGGAATGATTGGAGCTGAACTTTACAATGGCATCAGGATAGGATATTCCTATGACTTTATCCTTTCCGACATCCGCAAAAATTCAAGCGGATCACATGAATTTATGGTTAATTACTGTTTTGATTTCAGTTTAGGGAAAAGCCCTGTGAAATATAAAAGTATTAGATTTTTGTAATTATTTAATAAAAATTTACTTACTTGCATTCTTAAATCTTAGGTGAATTATGAAAAAAGCGATTTTTTTCGGTCTGATCCTGATCATCTTACTTAACAGTTGCGGTTCATCAGGCTCCGGAGAGCTAACCGGTGTTATGGGAAGGAAGAAGTTCTTTGAGCCGGAACCTTATCAGATGGCCTTCATCCCCGCCGGAAGTTTTGTAATGGGGCCGAGTGATGAAGACGCCATTCACGCTGTGAATTCATTGTCGAAGACGGTCACCGTTGAGGCATTCTGGATGGACCAGACAGAAATTACAAATAACAAATACCGTCAGTTCGTTTATTACGTTCGCGATTCAATACTTCGCACCAAGCTCGGGGAAGCCGGCATTGAAGGCCGCAATTATTACATGACCGACAAGGAAGGAAATGTAATTGAACCCAAAGTTCTTAACTGGGACGAAAAGATTGACAACCGCGATGAACAGGTACAGGCAATAATGGAGGAAATGTATTACCCTCCCCAGGAAAGATTTAATGCAAAGAAGGAAATTGACACGAGAAAACTCAACTACTCATTTTACTGGGTCGATTACAAGCAGGCTGCAAGAGTGCCCTATGTGCAGGATTACAAGGCCGGAACAGGAAAATATGTCGGAGAGGCATTTAATATAGAAGGAGTAAGCTCACCCGTAAACGACCGCTCGGCATTCATTATCCGTGAGATTGTAAATGTTTATCCCGACACCCTCTGCTGGATAAGGGATTTCACCTATTCACTCAACGACCCCCAGGCTTCAATATATTTCTGGCATCCCTCCTTCGACGACTATCCTGTTGTCGGAGTATCATGGGTGCAGGCAAGGGCCTTCAGCGTATGGCGGACCGACTTTATGAATACCGCTCTGCGCAAAAACGGAATCCCCGATGTACAGGCATACCGTCTGCCAACCGAAACCGAATGGGAATACGCAGCAAGGGGCGGACTTGACCTTTCAATGTACCCGTGGGGCGGTCCTTACACCAGAAACTACAAGGGCTGCTTCCTGGCAAACTTCAAACCCCTCCGCGGCAACTATGTCGACGATGGTTCCGTTTACGCTGCAAAGGTTGGTTCTTATGAACCAAATGAATACGGTCTTTACGATATGTCGGGCAATGTGGCAGAATGGACCCAGACAGCCTACCACCCGAGTGCATACATCTTCACCCACGATCTTAATCCCAATTACGAGTATAACGCCAAACCCCAGGATCCCCCGGTTATGAAACGCAAGGTAATCCGCGGAGGCTCCTGGAAAGATATAGCATACTTCCTTCAGACAAGTTCGAGGGATTATGAATACCAGGATTCCACAAAACCATATGTGGGTTTCCGTAACGTAAGATCATATATTGGAGTAAAATAAAAAGAATAAAATAACCCTAAAAATCAGGTATATGAGCCTAGCAGAATTAGTACAAAGCAGTGGATGGAAGAATTTCATCGCAAAACTTTATGGTTTAGGTGCTTCCGTTGTTATTATCGGTGCTCTATTCAAAATCCAGCACTGGCCATTTGCAGGAACCATGCTTACAATAGGTCTCTGCACAGAATCAATTATCTTCTTCTTCTCGGCATTTGAGCCCCTTCATGAGGAAATAGACTGGTCGCTTGTCTATCCCGAACTGGCAGGAATCCCCGAAGAGGGAGCTGAACTCCCCGCAGGAGGCAAACATCATGATCCCTATTTCCAGAAGATGGGAGTCGCAGCCGGAGGCGGTGCAGGATCTGCAGCCCTTGCAAAATTTGATGAAATGCTCGAGAAGGCTGAGATCACGCCTGACCTGTTTCAGAAGCTTGGCGTTGGCCTTAAGAAAATCGGGGAAGCAACCGCCAATATGAACGCAATGGTCGATGTGTCGGCAGCCTCATCAAAGTACATGGAAACAATAAAGGTTGCAGATGATTCCCTCGGCAAACTGGCCGAATCGTACAAGGCCACTGCAAATATTATCAATGAAACCGGATCGAACTATAAAAACATAGCTGACTCACTCTCTGTTATTGAGATGGGAGGCAAATCATACCAGCAGCAGCTTGAATCGCTCAATAAAAACCTTTCAGCTCTCAACACAGTGTATGAAATGCAGCTTAAAGGTGCAAATGACCATGTTAAAGAGTCTGACTCTCTCTATAAGGGACTCCAGGGATTGGTCAAAAACCTGACCGATTCGGCAGATGACACTAAAAAATACCGGGAACAGATAACAAAACTGAACGAAAACCTGACAGCCCTTAACAGCGTTTACGGTAACATGCTGGCTGCCATGAACGTGAAATAAGCGTTGAATCATTTTCATTAACTAACTAAACTATCTGAAAAATGGCTCACGAGAAGCTGTCACCGCGGCAAAAAATGATCGGGATGATGTACCTGGTTCTTACTGCTATGCTTGCTCTGAACGTATCAAAGGAAGCCGTGGAAGCGTTTAAAAATGTCGACAGGGGGCTGTCGCGTACTCTTGCCAACTATGCTGCCAAAAACAGCCAGATGTACGAAGCCTTCGACAAGGCTGCCTCAACAAACCCGGCCAAGGCCGGACCGGCAAGAGACAAAGCTTATATGGTAAAACAGCGCTCCGACGAACTTTTCGATTACCTGCAGGATCTCAAAATCGAGATCATTAAAACCGCTGAAGGTGAAGATACACCCGCAGTTGTGGGAAGAGATGTATTAATCGATGAAGTAAAGAAAATCGATGAAAACAACGTTCCTTCCGAAATCCTTATAGGTTCCAACGAGGCAGGTAAGGCAAACGACCTGAAAGCCCTGATTGCATCATACAGGGATGACATGATAAAAGATGTCCTGAACGGTAAAAACATGGCAATCGAAGAGTCGCTCAAGAATATTTTCAATACCGATGACGGACTGAACAAATCCGGTGAACGTGAAAGATGGGAAAACCTGACTTTCCAGGCACTCCCCCTTGTTGCCGTTATTACCATCCTTTCCAAAATGCAGGTTGATGTCAGAAATGCCGAAACCGACCTTCTGAACTTCCTGTATGAACAGATCGACGCCCGTTCATTCAAATTCAACAAAATCTTCGCTATCGTAAAACCCAGCTCTACATACGTGATGCAGGGGAACGAATATCAGGCTGAGGTCTTCCTTACCGCCATTGATACAACACAGGCACCTAACATTACATTGGGTGCTTACAGGGCAAGCCCCGCTGCTGACGGTTCTGTTAAATATGAAATGGTTGGCGACTACACTACGCTGCCGGTCGATGAATCGGGAAGAGGAATTTACAGGGTGCGTGCAACATCACTGGGTCAGAAGGAATGGGGCGGTCTTATCACTCTTAAAGCTCCCGACGGGACTACAGTTTCATATCCCTTCAAGGAAAGCTACTCTGTGGGAGCTCCCAACGTGGTTATATCCCCAACAGCCATGAACGTTGTTTATGCCGGAATCGAAAACCCGATCGACATCTCAGTTCCGGGTGTCGGCTCCGACAAAATAAGGGCTACGATGCGTAACGGAACCATCGAAAGAGGCAAGGTAAAAAATACCAAAGGCGAGAATTTCCCGGGCGACTGGAAGGTTATTCCGGCTACGGAGGCCGTAGGCCAGATGGCTCAGATTGTAGTTTCGGCTGAAATCAGCGGTAAAGTACAGTCATTCGCACCAATGGAGTTCAGGGTGAAAGCTGTTCCGAAACCGGTAGCGATGTTTGCCGGAAAAACCGGAAGCCCCTCCGTGGCAAAAGGTGAACTGGAAGCGCAGCAGGCACTCTTCGCCGTACTCGAGGGTTTCGACTTTGACCTTAGATATAATATTACAGAGTTCAGGCTTTCAACAACCGAAAAAGGTTTTGACGTGAGCAAAGACAGCAAAAACAATATCCTCACACCCGATCAGAAAGCACTGATAAAAGGACTTACAAAAGGGAGAAAACTATTTATCGAGAACATTAAAGCAGTCGGACCTGATAAAAGGGTTCAGGAACTGGCTCCCATTATTATAACAGTTAACTAGTAAAATTCATTACTGACAATGAAGAGAACGATATTTGCCGGAGTATTGATCCTTATCATGGGGATGTCTGTTAAAGCCCAGACATTTAAAGACATTTACCAGAAATCCATCCCTGATAATCCGAAAATAAATTATCCATTTCTCAGGGAGGCCGATGTGGTATGGTCAAAATTCATATACAGGGTTATTGATTTACGCGAGAAAATCAACCAGCCCTTGTATTATCCTCTCCGACCTATGCCCGACGGAAGAAAAAACCTGATGGGTATCCTGCTGGATGAAATAAAAGCCGGAAGACTTAATGCATATGATTATACCATGGCTGTTGATACAACCCCGGTTAGCCTCACGTATGCCGATGTGGAGGCTAAACTTGGTGCCAGGCTGGTAACCACCCAGATACAGGATATCAACACACAGATTTTCAAGGATACAACATACCAGCAGCAGGCAAATCCTGCCGACATAAAGCAGCTTCTGATTTACGAACAATGGTTCTTCGACAAGAAGCATTCAAAGCTTGATGTAAGAATAATCGGTATCTGCCCGATTTATATCTATTTCGACCAGGCCACACAGCGTACGGTACGCAATCCCACATTCTGGGTTCGCTACGACGAGGTAAGAGACCTGCTCGCAAAGAAAGAGGTATTCAACCAGTTCAACGATTCACAGCGGCTCTCCTTCGACGACCTCTTTATGATGAGGAAATTCGGAAGCTATATCTACGGCGAGTCCAACGTGTTCGACGACAGGGCTATTGTGGAGTATGCCACCGGTAAGGATGCCATGTTCGAAGCAGAAAGGATCAAGATGCAGATATTCAACTTTGAACACGACCTCTGGGAATATTAAAATTCAATACATAAGAAAAGGGGCTCTAAGGCCCCTTTTCTTTTTAGCTCATTTATCTTTTACAGATACTTCTCCCCTGTTCTCTTTTTTACATCATCGAGGTAATATTTGATATTTTGTTCCTCTTCCTTTTTAACCACAAGCAACACCCCGTCCGAATCGACCACAATATAATCCTTAAGTCCCTGCAACACAGTAATCCTGCCCTTGTCCACGCTGATGATGTTTCCTTCACAACCATATGTAAATACTTCGCCTCCGGTCACAACGTTGCCCGAACCGTTCGCATGGGAGTTTTCATAAAGCGAACTCCATGTGCCAAGATCGGACCATCCGATATCGGTAAAGATTACATATACATTGTCGGCTTTCTCCATTACACCGTAATCAATCGATATGTTTTTGCACGAAATGTATGTTCGTGATATGAAAGCCGCCTCCTGGTCGGTACCAAGGAACTCCTTTCCTTCTTCGAAGGCAAGATACAGGTCGGGAAGATGCCTGGAGAAAGCCTCCACAATCGCATCGGCACGCCAGAAGAATATACCGGAATTCCAGTAAAAATCGCCACTCTCCAGGAAAACCCGTGCAAGGTCCAGATCAGGTTTCTCGGTAAAGGTTTTCACTTTATAGAGGTTCTTAAAACCATGAACCGGCTTCTTCATATTCGCCTGTATGTACCCGTAACCTGTTTCGGGCCTGTCCGGAGTAATACCGAGAGTAAGAAGGGCATTGTTTTCTGAAGAGAACCTGAACGCGTCATTGACCACGTTGCAGAATTCATCCTCCTTGGTTATCAGATGATCGGCCGGCGTCACAGCAATTACCGCCTGCGGGTTTTCTTTCATTATTCTGAAAACACCGTATGCTATGCAGGGAGCAGTGTTTCGCCTTTGAGGTTCTGCAAGGACCCTGTCGGGGCTTATGCCCAGCTGACTGATTGTCAGTTCTTTATGCTCGGCATTTGTCACGACATAAATATTCTCCTCGTCACAGGCCTTCCTGAACCTTCTGTATGTCTGTTGTATAAGGGTTTCCCCCGTGCCGAGAATATCCAGAAACTGCTTTGGCTTTTCCATCCGGCTCAACGGCCAGAACCGGCTTCCTATGCCGCCGGCCATTATAATTACATACCTGTTATCCTTCATTACGGGACAATAAATCAATAATAGTGCAAATATAAAATTAAATAATCCATGTGGAGTTTGTCGGTGCCGGTTTAAGGTTTAATCGTCAAATATTAGTAATTTTACCAGCCCTGAGAATTTTTATGTTTAGGTTTCTAACAAATCTTGGTAACTATGTAATACTGCTGGGAAAGGTTTTTTCAAAACCTGAGAAAGCATCTGTGTATTATCACCAGACCATGAAGGAATTCGTATTCCTTGGATTAAATTCCATAGGGATAACTGCAATCATTTCCTTCTTCATGGGTGCCGCCATAACCCTTCAGACTGCATATAATACAGAGAATCCCATTTACCCGGCCTATCTGATTGGCCTTGGCTGCCGCGACTCCATTATACTCGAGTTTTCATCAACCATCGTGGCACTCATCCTTGCCGGAAAAGTAGGGTCAAATATAGCTTCAGAGATCGGGACCATGAGGGTCACTGAGCAGATAGACGCCCTGGAGATGATGGGGGTCAATTCTGCTTCTTACCTCATCCTGCCCAAGATGATTGCCACCCTTGTTTTCAATCCGTTTCTCACCCTTATGAGCATTATAATAGGTATTGTGGGCGGATGGTTTGTGTCAACCCGTCTTGGGGTTATAACCTCCGAGCAGTTTATATACGGCATCCAGTATGCCTTTATACCTTATTATATAACATACTCTCTTATTAAGACGGTTGTCTTTGCGTTTATCATAACCAGTATATCATCTTATCAGGGATATTTTGTCAAGGGCGGATCACTCGAAGTGGGGCAGGCTTCAACCAAGGCAGTCGTGTTCAGCAGCGTCTTTATCCTGCTTTTTAATGTTATCCTGACACAGCTTTTACTCTCATGATCACCGTTAAGAACCTGTATAAGTCGTTTAATGGCAGGGAGGTACTCTCTGACGTTTCCGTTACCTTTGAACCCGGTAAAACCAATCTTATAATCGGACGCAGCGGTTCCGGAAAGACAGTCCTCCTGAAGTCCATCGTGGGCTTGCTGGAACCCGACGGAGGAGAAGTCTGGTTTAACGATATTCTGTTTAACAGGCTCGATTTCAGGGAAAAGAGGGAAATCAGGAAACAGATTGGAATGCTTTTTCAGGGAAGCGCCCTGTTCGATTCCATGACAGTGGAACAGAATGTGAGATTTCCGCTCGATATGTTTACAAACATGTCCCTGAAGGAAAAAAAGCAAAGGGTAAGCTTCTGCCTCGACAGAGTAAACATTCACAACGCGGAAAAACTTACGCCGGCCGAATTATCCGGAGGCATGAAGAAGAGGGTTGCTATTGCCCGCGCAATTTCCCTTAATCCCAGATACCTGCTGTGCGATGAGCCCAACTCGGGACTTGACCCGATGACGGCTACTCTTATCGACAGCCTTATTAAAGAGATCACCGAGGAATACTGCATCACAACCATTGTAAATACACACGACATGAACTCGGTGATGGAAATCGGCGAAAAGATAGTTTTCATAAGCGACGGTGTCAAATGCTGGGAGGGAAACAAAAACGAGATCCTCAAGTCGGACTGCAGGCTGCTTAATGAGTTTGTATTTGCCAACGTCCTGGCAAAACAGCTGATAGAGAACAAATAATATCAGCCTTTCTTTTTCTTTATCTCCTCATAACCGGTCAGCTCCCCTATGCTTCCTGAAATACCTTTTCTTTTGTACATCCTGCTGTCGAACCGGATTTCCGGCTTTCTTACGGCACTCTTCCTGCTCATGGCAAACATTCTTAACAACAGCAGTACAAGAATTACAATGAGAATTATCCTGATCATTTTTTTATTTTATCCTGCTGGTCTATTACAATCATCGGTTTATCATTCTTCTTTTTAACGTTGTTGCCCAGAACCATGTTAATCCCGAGACGCAGATTCAGCTTGTTCCAGTTGGCCGGTAAAGGGTAGGAAGAGCCTTCCGATGTTATCCTGTTCCAGTAAACCGGTATCTGGTCGGTAATAAGATATATCTGCATCATACCCAGACGGAATGCCAGTCCGGCACCCAGGTTATCGTACCTGTGGTTGGCGGCAGTGTAAGCCGCTGTCAGAGAGAGAGAATTACCCAGGTTAAGGTTTGCAGAGAGGGTGAGCGACTCTCTCATACCGCCGCCTGCAAAAATTGTCTGCGAAAGAAGACCGAAACCGAATTTCTCTGTCAGGTTATATGAAGCACCCAGAATTACAGAAGGATGAAGCATGGTTGTGAAAGGTTTATCATCATCCTCATAAACAAATGAGTTTTTCAGCGAATCAAGCATCTCATCGGCAAGCTCATCAAATGTTTTGCTGCCGTTAACCACATCGTCCACACTGAAACCGCTGAAGGTGAACTGGCTCTCAGCCTTCATATTTGTAATCCGGTCCTTCCATTTTATGAATCCCAGTCCGGTCACAGCAGCCGATACACTCAGCTTCCGGGAAATACTGTAGACTGCACCCAGGTCAAGACCAAAGCCCATATTCCGCGTATTGAGATAGAATGATGCAGATTTTAAGACTTCTTCGTCAAAACAGAGACTGTCAGGATTATTATCCGCATCAAAATAGACTTCGACAGGGCCGCTGAGATTTGCCATCAGATTGGCATTGAACGTATGAGTATAGTCATCATTGACAGTAAGAGACAGACTCCTGTTATCCAGATTGAGCCCTGCCATGCCGAACAGTATTCCCGCCCTTGCCCCGATCCGTAGTTTTTCACCTGCAAGTTTTGAGAAACCAAGGCTTGCCTCGCGGTACCATATCAGGCCGGCATTGAGACTGTTAAGATCAATCGTCTTTCCAACGAAGTCTTCATTACCCCCCAGTCCCAGTTTCAGAAGGTCACCGGGAACAGAAATATTTCCCTCAACCCTTTCTATTATATCCAGCGAGATATACAAATCATTGCCCGCATTAAACCCCAGCCCGAAAAGCTGCAGATTGAATCCGGGAGTAAGGAAATTACTTTTTTTAAGCGTGCCCAGAAATTTGTTTATATCGTAATCGGGGTGAAGAAAAGTTATTAAAGAATCTGAAGCCCCCGGTATCAGGACATCTGAAAGATTAAAAAAGTTATTGTTTACATTGACATTTATTCCGGTTATGCCTATCCCGAGGTAGAAATTGTTAGATGGCCGCAGGGCCGGGTTAAACAGGTGATTCTGGGGCAGGTTCATATAGTAAAGCGGTTGCCCGTTCTGGCCTCTCACGGATAAGCTGAAGATCGCCAGTGCAATAAGCGCGGTAATTGACTTTCTGAACATATCAGAGGTTTTTTATTATCTTAAAATATCACGTTTGGTTTAACCAGCAGGTTTGCCTTGAAGTTTAACTTGTAATCGGAATAAAATTTCACGTCTTTAGTGCCTCCGCCCGAGGTGACAAGTGTAAATACAAATATCATCTTATCGGCCTGTGACGATTTTGAGAAGAAATCCTTGTCGAAGTCGATAATTGTTTCCGACTCAACTGCCGAAGTCACCTTTCCTGAAGCATCGACAAGCGCCGGTTTAATTATATCGGGAGCATTAATTGTGTGCAGATTTGTTGCTGTGAGTGAGTCATAAAGTATTACTTTCAGCGAAGCACCCAGCGGGAAGCCGTTTGAGGCAGTTATCTTCAGCCTGAAAAATTCCATGTTTTCGGGCTTCAGAGGAGAATCATCATCTTCACTGTCACTTTTCAGGAAATTATCGACTGTATCGGCAAACTGCAGATTGTTTATCCACAATTCAAGCGGCACTTCAATTTCGAGGGAGGCAATGAAACGGCTGTTGCCGAAAACGTAATTGTTCCTCGTCCCGGAAGGTGCTGACGGATTTAATTTACCCGAACCCGAGAATGAAACCTCCGTAGGGGGAAGCGACACAATATCGGCCAACTTTGAATTCGTTTTATCAATCTTAAAGGATGAGGTGATATCTCTCACAGGGAAAGCCGGATAATCAATTGTAAAAGGTGCCAGGTCGAGGTTAACAGCAGTCGCATCTCTCCTGCCTCTTGCTTCAAAGGTAATCCCCACCGGTATACCAAATGAATTGGAATAATTCAGCTTAATGGAAGGATTTGCGATGTGGAAACTACCGGTTATTTTTTCAAGAATATCATCCAGTTCCGTAAAAATGGTATCCTTTTCAATCTCCTCTGTTTTCTGCCCGAAATAACCTTTAAGATAGTCAATATCGGGATCGGGCATGGTTAACTTCAGCTGCACCTCGTCGAGACTGCTGAAATTTATCATATTCCCGCCGGAACTTACTTTTATTTCATAGTTGACCGGCAGCCTGTTATAAGGCTTATTGAAATCGGTGCTGAAGTCGGCTGTTGTGTTGTTCAGGCTGACCGATCCGTTAACCGTCTGCAGGGGAGGAATGATAATATTCTCCTGAACAGGGGTACCGGACCGGGATGTTGAGGGTAAGGTGATTTTAATTGTGGTGTTCAGCGGACTGCCGGAGATTGCTGTAAATGCGAGTGATCCTGTCAGTATTTTTCCGCTCTCGATCTCAATATCCGTTCCGGGGTCGAGGTCGATTGTATCTTTTCCGCTTGGTGAACCCAGTACCTGTTCAGGTACAATCAGTCTTCCCGATACCGCCTCAAGATCATACCCATGCAGCGAAACATCCACCGTCTGATCCATGTCAACAATTACATTTGAGGCTCCGGGACTACCCGTAAAAACTATTGCAGCAACCATGTTGTTTCTGATGCTCCTGCCCGCAATGTTCACAGAGATGCTGTCAGATTCACCCGGAAGAAGTGATGGTATTGTTACTTCAGGAGTCACCTCTGAGTGGTCCGGACTGTTATAGACATGTACCTTAATATCATTAAGGGGCGCCGTAAGGTTATTCTTCACCTTTATCTTCAGCATACCCGATGAGAGCAGGGCGTTCTCAAAGCCTGCAAAAGGCCCGAAACTGTGCTCTCCTGTGTTGGTTGAAGGGAATGAGGGAAAGTCATGCGGATTTCCGTCATCGAGTGAAAGGAAGGTTGCCCTGAGGGCAGGTGTGAAATTGAGACTGATGGTGTTAAGCGTTATGCTTTTGCCTGCTGTAAAGTCACTGAATTCAACTTCGCCGAATACATATCCCCTGTCGAGCGAAGCTATGTCGGAGAAGTTGTAGAAATCTTTAAGCCTCAGGTCGAAGACAGAGTCTTTTTTCAGGACAATCCTGATAAAATTGTCATTGTCAAACCTTACAGTGTCATCAGGTTTAACTATGTCGGAAAGTGTTAAATCCCCTTTTGCTGCAGGAAAAGCAAAAACCGGAGAAAGCTTCATCCTGTCCGACAGCTTGTCGAGGTTATATACCTCCTTCACACATCCTGTATGGAATAGTGCCAGGAGTGTCAGTAAGATAAGTATTCTGGTCCTTTTCATGGTTTTATTTTTTCCCTGTAATATCTAACTTATAATTATAAAGAAAATTGTCACTTCCCCCCGTAATAAGATTAAAACCTCCCCTGGCAGAGAGCATGCCGACCGAGAAGGGTGAGAACCCTTTAAGGGGAAAACCTCCGGCGTCATTTCCATTCCGGTCGATCAGAAAGATCTGACTGGTTTGCCGGTTAAAAACACCCGCCATTCTGTCAGTTGCAGAAAATACAAAAGACCATGGACCGGCAAGTGATTCAGTGCCGAAATCCCGCACAAACTTACCGGTACGGTCATGACTATAAAGATACAATTTACCTTTGTCAATAAAAATAAATTCGCCGTATCCGTCACCGTCCATATCAAAATAATCAAAGGCATGTCCGGCAGAAAATTCTCCGAGGGTGGCGGTCGAAACTGTGCCATCGAAAGAGATAAACTGAACTGTTCCGTCGGGAGCGGTGCAGACAATTGAAGGCGGGACACCATTGGTAAGCCTTATCTCCGACTTTGCGGCAGTTAAGATATTCTTTGCAGTTTTTACCCTGATATTGCCCGTCCTGTCAAGAATATTCAGGGAACCCCCGTCGGTCACCACAATATAATCCTTTCCCGATACCCTGAAATATTTCACTTCGGTTGTAACAGGAGCAGACGTTTTGAAAGGCTTCCATCCTTTTACTACGTTGCCCGCTTTATCGTATAAATAGACAAGTTTATCGTTGCCCGGTACAAATATCCTGTAGTCAAGATTCTTATCATAATCGTAAAGTGTGGCCGGGCCTGAAGCAGGGGCTCTGAGTTTAACGGGGAATCTTTCCACGTAGTTTCCGTTGCGGTCGATCAGGTGCAGGTATTCCCTTCCCGCAAAGAAAATCTGGTTTTTGCCGTTACGGTAATAATCTATCATAAAGAAACTGCCGTTAACGGCTTCATTTACATTAACTTTCCATAATATCCTGCCCGCGGCATTCACAAGATACAGGTTATTTTTGTTATCCTGCACCACAATTTCTTTTGCCCCGGTATTGTGATTTACAAAAAAGAAAGGCCTTCCGGTTACCATTCCATCGAGTTTTGTTTCCCACTCCGTTCCGGTATCGTCACTGACATTTTCAACAAATCTTATTGACACTGTACCGTATATCATCTCGTTACTTGGAACAAAACGAAGCCCGGCGCAACTGATTTTTTTCAGGGAGACAATATTGTCGTTAAGTTTCCTTATAAGAGTGTCAGATAATATTCCACCGAGAATATCCAGATTTGCGGCCGGTACAAGCCAGGAAAAATATCCTGCCCTGCTCGGGAGTGTCGACTCCAGATTCCTGAATTCCAAATCGTTGATTATTGTACGGTGGAGAATGTTATCATATAACACTCTCATAACTGCTTCCCTGTTATCGGAGGTAATCATGAAATCATCACCGAAGGCTATTACCGAATCTGCAACAGACATCCTCAATATACCGCTGAGTTTACCGGACAGCCTCGGGAACGGAGTTGAAAAAACGGGGACTTTTATCTGGTCGTCGGGTTCGAACCAGGCAATGAAGTCATTTTCCTTCAGGTTATTATCCCGAATCCAGTTTTTAAATTCCTCATATACAACTCTTTCTGCAGCGTCCTTATTGGAAAGCGACCAGATAAAGAGGGTGCTCTTCTCCTTCCCTCCTTTTTCTGCGGAGAGGCGGGCCCTGGTGAATTCATGTCCTGTGTAAGGTTTCAGTTTCGCGGCAACATCAGCGACCGGTTCAAGTGAATCTTTTACGGCATTATTTTCCGTAGTTTGTTCTTTTAAAAGGATTGTTTCGAACATGCTGACTCCGGCTGGCAGATAGCCGTATGTTGAAAAGGAAACCTCACTATCTGCCCTGCCGCCTGGCATTATACGGCTGCTGTCGCCGGTGTGTGCATATCCGCCAAGTACATAACCCTGTTCATTTATAAAGATGTCGAAGCATGCACTCCCTGACATTTCCTGAATGAATTTTTTCAGATCGTTATCGGTCTTTCCTGTAATAATCTCGGAGAGTCTGCCCGTGTTGGAAAAAATGACATAGATTCTGTCACCTTCCTTTCCTGCCGTGGCAATAAGCCGGTCCATCCCCTTGGCCTGCCTAATATTCATCCCCCCCGCTGCTGCATCCTCTGCCATTGCAATCAGATCTTCAGAAGGTGAACATATGATCAGGCCCGGAGACCAGGCCAGGTAAACTGTATCTTTTAAACTTCCCCGGGCCGGCCAGATTTTCATTTTCCTTCCTGTGCCTTTTAATCGCGTCACCACAAGTTCATCCTTTGATCTTAATAAAGATTCCACCTCCCTGAAACCTGCATCCGGAGGTAAAGTAAGAATAAGGAGGGGCGCCAGCTTTCCGTCACGGTTATAATGAAATGAAACCAATGCTTTTCTGTTTTCGATTGTCCCTGTCACTTCCGGTCTGTTAAGGAAAGCCCTCACTGCGTTAAACCCGGCGGTAAATTTCTCCATCCCCCCTGTCTTGACAAGCTCCCTGAAAAGCTGATTGTTTTCAGCAACCGCATTAAAGAGTGCCGGCAGACTGCCGGTTTCAATAAGGAATGGCGCACCGGCAGGTACCACTTCAAAGGGGTCGGCCAGCATATTCCTGTGACCCTTATAAATATAGACAAACAGGGTTACAAGGCCTGCAAGCAGCACTATTGTCAATATGACGATTCTTCTGGCCATTACCGTACCCGGAATCATTAATTGATTCAAAAATAACAATTAAAACGGGTTCACTGTACAGGGTCTTTCCATTAAAGACACTCGGGCAGGGCTCCCTGGTTGCAGGAAAAAAAGATACTGATTTGTTACGGCCCGTTGAAAAGATAAATATTAATTATCTTTATGTTTCTTTTTCTGAACCGGGTGAAAAGGATTTGCAGTATAACAATACTTCTGATTATCGCGGCACTGGCATCGGGGCAGGAGGTTATTCTGGCAGACAGGGATGACAGAAAACCCCTTCAGGATGTTGCCATGCTTGACTCAGGGGGAAGGTTAATAAGTTTCACGGGGAATAGCGGGAAAATAGATATATCGGGAAGGGGCGATGAGGAAACTCTCTGTTTTCAGCTTTTCGGGTATGAACGTTCATGTCTGACTGTGGCGGAAATAAAAAGCGCCGGCGATACGATTCTTCTTGCCAGAAGAGTTTTTGAGTTTGAAGAGTTTGTCATTTCGGCCAACAGGTGGGAACAGGAGAGAATCACTGTTCCCAACCGCATTTCAGTCATCCCTTCTCAATCCATAGTTTTCAATAATCCGCAAACGGCCGCGGATCTGATTGCCTCATCGGGAGAAGTGTATGTGCAGAAGAGCCAGCTGGGCGGAGGAAGCCCTATGATACGCGGGTTTGCCACCAACCGTGTACTGATTGTAATTGACGGCGTCAGAATGAACAATGCCATTTACCGTGAAGGAAATATTCAGAATGTTATTTCACTCGATCCCAACGTAATGCAGTCGGCCGAGATTATCTTTGGCCCCGGAGCGGTGGTTTACGGCAGTGATGCCATCGGCGGGGTGATGGATTTTCATTCAGATAAGGTAATGCTTTCTCCGGGAAAAAATCCCGTATTTAAATCGGAAGCTTTTCTCAGGTACTCCTCGGCCGACAATGAAAAGACATCACAGATAAAAATCAACGGAGGTTTTCGCAAGACAGGATTTCTGGCAAGCATCTCATATTCAAGCTTCGACGATCTCAGAATGGGATCCCGCAGGCATCCGGAATACCGCAGGCCCGAATTTGTGAAGACTGTTAACGGGACCGATACGATTGTAAGCAATCCTGATCCTGACCTGCAGGTATACTCCGGATACAGTCAGATCAACACGACTTTTAAGTTCAGGTATCAGCCGTCACGTAATCTCGACATTGTTCTGGCAAATCACTATTCGGCCCTTTCCAACGTTCCGAGATACGACCGTCTCATACAGTACAAATCGGGCAAACTCCGGTACGGCGAATGGTACTACGGACCGCAGTTGTGGATGATGAACAATCTCCGGATCAACTACACCGGTAAATCAATTCTTTTTGATGAATTTAATATAACCGCAGCACGACAGGATTACCGTGAAAGCCGGCACGACAGGGCTCTCGGCAAACTTCTGATAAACGAACAGTTCGAGAAGGTGACCATTTATTCACTGAATGCCGATTTTGACAAAACGAGCAGCAACAGGAAACACCTCTTCTTCTATGGGACGGAACTCTTTTTAAACGACATTAAATCGGTAGCCCGGACAAGAAACATAAAAACTTTTGAGGTTTCACCCGCCGGGTCGAGGTATCCGAATGGTAAAAACAAGTATGCAGGATATTCGGTTTATGCAGGTTACAAATACTCCCCTTCGGAGAAGCTTTCACTGAACTCCGGACTGAGATATAATTATGTGAGTCTGAATTCATCTATAGCCGATAACACTTACTATAACTTCCCGTTTACCGAAATTAACATTGCCAACGGCGCATTAACCGGGTCGGCAGGTATTTCATTGAATCCCGGCAGCGGATACCGGCTTACGCTTAATCTCTCCACCGGGTTCAGGGCTCCCAACCTCGATGATGCCGGAAAGGTGTTTGATTCGGCCCCCGGGATTGTAGTGGTGCCCAACCCCGGTCTGAAACCCGAATATGCAGTAAGCGGAGATGCAGGAATTGAGAAAAATTTCGGGAAATTCTGCAGGATTGAACTTAATGGTTTTTACACCTGGCTTAAAAATGCCATGGTAAGGCACGACTTCCTGTTTAACGGTGCAGATTCCATTATTTACCAGGTAGAATTAAGCAAGGTGGAGGCTGTTGTAAACGCCGGATATGCAAGGGTGTACGGTACCACTGCCGCCCTGCAGACCAATTTCACCGGGAAACTGTATATGAGGTCACTGGTAACACTTATGAAAGGCACCGAGTCGGGAGGCATACCCCTGCGTCATGCCGCCCCCCTGTTCGGCTCTTCACATCTGGTATATGAGAGCGGCCGGATAAAGGCCGACATAAATGTTATTTTTAATGGTCCGAAGACCTATAAAAATATGCCTCCTTCGGAGATCTCCAAGCCTTACATGTATGCTGCCGACAAAGACGGAAATCCCTGGTCGCCGGGATGGTACACCCTTAACTTCAAGGTAATTTACAGGGTATCCCCGTGGTCTCTCCTTTCAGCAGGCTGTGAAAATATCCTCGATCACAGGTACAGACCCTATTCATGGGGCATTGCGGCACCCGGTCGCAATCTGATAATCTCACTCAGGGTATTGATGTAAAAGGCGGGCTAAGAATCATCTTTCCGTGCCATTATAACGCTGGAAATCAGTGCATTTATGTTTTGGCACGCATTTTGTTTATTACCTTATACAGGCAATCTCCAACATATACTTGAATCTTCAGGGCAGCCAGGTTAAAAACCTGGCTTTTAATTTTCAGAACATTTTCCTGTAGCCGATGATTTCTTTAACATCTCTAACTGTTGCAGAAGCGCTTGCCCTTGCCTTCTCCGCTCCCTCCTTCATAACCTTTGCAAGGTACCTGTCGTCTGACGAAATGGCCAGTATCTTTTCCCTCACAGGTGATATGAATCTTATAATATCTTCTGCAAGCTGTTTTTTCATTTCGCCGTACCGTATTTCGCAGGAAGCATATTTTTCCCTGAAGTGTTTTACCGTAGAAGGTTCCGAAACCACACCCATAATTGTAAACAGATTTTTGATTGGGACCGGCATCTTCTGGTTTGGTTCAACGGGACCGGAGTCTGTAACGGCTCTCATGACTTTTTTTCTGATTTCTTCGGGCGGATCAGAAAGGAATATGCCGTTGCCTTCACTTTTCCCCATTTTGCCGGAACCGTCAAGACCCGGTATTTTTATCAGCCTGCTTCCGAAATTATAAGCTTCAGGTTCGGGAAAATAATTCACGCCGTACATTGAATTGAACCTGCGGGCAAAACGTCTTGTCATCTCGAGGTGCTGTTCCTGGTCTTTTCCAACGGGCACCTTGTTTGCCTTATGAATAATTATATCTGCCGCCATCAGAACCGGGTAAGTCAGGAGACCTGCATTAATATTGTCGGGCTGTTTACGTATCTTTTCCTTGAAAGAGGCAGTTCTCTGCAGTTCGCCAACATATGCGTTCATGTTAAGCAGGAGGTACAGTTCGGCCACTTCGGGCACGTCGCTCTGTACAAAAACCGTTGCCATTTCAGGATCAATGCCGCATGCAAGAAACTCTGAAAGTACCTGTTTAATATTTCCCTGAAGGTCTTCCGGTTTGGGATGAGTGGTCAGAGAATGATAATCTGCAATGAAGAAGAAACACTTGTTCTCGTGCTGCATCTTCACGAAATTTCTGACAGCTCCGAAATAGTTTCCAAGGTGAAGGTTTCCGGTCGACCTGATTCCGCTAACAACAATATCCATATCAATAAGGTGGTGAAAACAAAACGCAAATCTACTCTTTTTTGCAGATATTGCAATTTGTCAAAGTTACCGTAAATATGAGTCCTTCCGCCTCCGGTTTAATAAGTATTTGTACCTTTGGGCGATAAAAACCGGTGTTATAATGGAATCAACAAGGCAAAAGAAAGTATCCAGGCTTATTCAGAAAGAGCTTGCAGGTATTTTCCAGTTAAAGGCACGGGAATATGCTCCCGGCAGGCTGGTTTCAGTAACCGTTGTAAGAATGAGCCCGGACCTGTCGCTGGCAAAAGTGTTTCTGAGCATTTATCCCTCCTCTGGCAAACAGGAAGTTCTGGATAATCTTAAAGACCACACCGGCAGGATACGTTTTGAGCTTGGCCAGAAGATAAGGACTCAGCTCAGGATCGTTCCTGAGATTGCATTTTTCATCGACGACAGTCTCGACTACATTGATAATATTGAAAAACTCCTGAATCACTGATCCCATGCATTTCGAACCAATAAAGGACACTATCGGAAAATATGTCAGAAATTCGGGTTTCCTGAGAAAATTACTTTACTTTATACTTAATCTTCTGTTCCTGAGGGCGTGGCATTTCCGTAAGGAGATCAGAAAAATCAGGAGGTGTCTTCCTGCCGATTCGACGGTTCTTGATGCAGGGTCCGGGCTTGGGCAGCATGCCTGGTTTATGGCAATGGGAAACCCCGGGTGGAGTATAAAGGGAGTGGATGTGGCCGAAGAACAGGTGGAGGACTGCAACAGGTTCTTCGCGAAAGAGGTTCAGGGCAGCCGGGTAACCTTCGAAAAGTGCGACCTTACCACCCTGAAAGAAACAGGGAAATACAATCTGATTGTTTCGGTCGACGTAATGGAACACATTGAAAATGACACCCTCGTTTTCCGGAATTTCCATTCAGCCCTTAAAGAAGGCGGAACTCTTTTGATCACCACCCCGTCCGACCTGGGCGGATCAGGCATAAAGAACGAAGAAGACCGGTCATTCATTGATGAACATGTAAGGTCTGGTTACGGAAAAGATGAAATAACTGAAAAACTTAAAGAAGCGGGGTTTGCCGAAATAAGCGTTAAATACACCTATGGATTTCCCGGTCATATTTCATGGCTACTGCTTATCAGGTATCCTGCCGGGATGTTCCAGTGGTCTGCCCTTACCCTGATAATTATCCCACTGTACTATATGCTCATCCTCCCCCCTGCGCTTATTCTTAATATATTTGACCTTGTAATCCGGCATAAAAAAGGAACCGGATTGCTGGTAACAGCGATAAAAAAGTAGTGAGATTCATTTTTTACATAGCAACCAGATACCTGTTCGCAAAAAAATCGAGGAACGCAATAAATGTTATTTCCGCAGTCTCGGTAGCCGGGGTTACTGTCGGCACAATGGCATTGATAATAATACTTTCGGTTTTCAATGGTCTTGAGGAACTGGTGAACCGCATATTCAATGCCTTTGACCCCGATATCAGGATTTCAGCTTCAGAGGGAAAGGTTTTCACCCCAGATGAAGCCTTCCTCACCCGGCTTGACTCCCTTGACGGGGTAATTTCATATTCCATGATCCTCGAAGAAAATTCGCTTCTCAAATACGGCGAGAGGCAGTACATCGCCACGGTGAGGGGTGTTGACACAAATTATTCCAGGGTTACACGGGTCGACAGCACAATGATTGACGGCGAATTCTCCCTTATGAGTCCGGGAGGCAGACCCCAGGCGGTTGTCGGTGCAGGTGTGGCAAATTACCTCGGGCTTAATATAAATTTCATAACGCCGCTTCATATATATGTTCCGAGGAGGACGGGAAGTGTTACGCCCGACCCCGAGAATGCATTTATCGACCGTTATATCACGCCGGCCGGAATATTTCAGATAGACCAGGAATTTGATTCAAAACATCTCTTTGTCCCGATAGATTTTGCGCGGGAACTTTTTGAATACACCGACGAAGTCAGTGCAATTGATGTGCGCACAAATCCAAAATTCACTGCTGAATCGGTGCGCGATGCCATAAAAGCATTCGCCGGCCCCCGGTTTGAAGTAAAAACAAGGTATGAACAGAAAGAGATTTTCTATAAAGTGATGCGGTCGGAACGCCTCGCCATATTCATTATCCTTACCCTCATCCTGATTATTGCCTCTTTTAATATTATCGGTTCGCTTACGATGCTTATCATCGAAAAGGAAAGAGATATTAAAATCCTCCGGAGCCTGGGCGCCGATAACGGGTTAATAAAAAAAATATTCCTTCTCGAAGGATGGCTCATCTCCATTCTTGGAGCTGCAGCCGGTATGCTGGCAGGGTTTATTGTCTGTTATATCCAGCAGAATTACGGTGTCGTTAAATTCAACAGTGAAACTCTTATGATGAATGCTTACCCCGTAAGAATGAGTCTTACAGATTTCATAATTGTACCGGCCACGGTTCTTCTTATAGGGTTTCTGGCTGCATGGTATCCGGTACGTTACCTCTCCAGAAAATATCTTTCAGACGGGAGCGCCGGATTACCTGACCGGAAAAGTGCCATGACTGTGGCATCACTTATTCTGGTTCTGCTGATCGCCTCCTGCAGCCACTCTTCCACTAACGTTAGAAGAAAAGATACCATCCCGCCCGAAAAGATGGTGAACATTCTTACCGAAATGTACCTCGCCGACGGATTGCTTTCGCAGCCCAGCATAAAAAATATGTTCGAAACGAAGGACTCCAACCTGAATTACGTGGATATAATCGGGTCGTACGGATATACCAAGGACAAGCTCGATCAGACAATTAAATATTATATCGCTAAGAATCCCAGAAAACTGGAAAAGATATTCGACCAGGTACTGGCCAGGCTCAGTGAATCAGAATCAAGAATACTGTCGGAGGATAGCCAGAACCAGCCCGGCAATCTGTGGAATCTAAAACCATCCTTTTCCATTCCTGCAGACGGCTCCTACGAAAAGGTCTTTTTCAGCATCCCCGTAAGGCAGAAAGGCTTCTATCATCTTACATTTAACGGTACGGTGTACCCCGACGACAACAGTTTAAACCTCCGGACAAATGTTTTCTTCTGGAAGGCTGATTCAACAAAAGAGGGTAAAAGGGAATACTGGGATGCCATTTACCTGATAAATGACGGCATGAACCATGAGTACACAGTCAGCAGCGAACTCAGGGATACAACTTTTACCCATATCCGGGGCTGGTTACTTGACCACGATCCCCAACCCGGCCGCTGGGTGAAGCATGTAAAGATCACAGGCATAAAACTCTTCAAAGGTGAAATGCAATGAGACTTTTTTCGGCCCAGCATGTTTATACCGTAACGGGCCCGGTACTTAGCCGACCGGTCATAAAGGCCGATGACGACGGTACCATAATAAGCATCACCGATACCGGTGGTAATCTCCCGGAACTGGCCAACGTTGAATTTTACAACGGGATTATCATCCCCGGGTTTGTAAACTGCCACTGCCACCTTGAACTTTCATATCTCAGGAACGAGATTACTCCCGGGACAGGTCTTCAGGGATTTCTTTTCGAACTGAACGAAAAGAGATTCAATATTTCCCGCGACAGGCAAAAGAGTGCGGCAGAGGCGGACAGAGAAATGGCGGCAGGAGGTGTTGTGCTCTGTGCCGATATTTGCAATTCTCCCGACACATTCGGACTAAAGACCAGAAGCACTGTCAGATATTCGAACCTGATAGAGGTTTTCGGCATCGATCATAACCGGGCCTCCGAACGAATCAAAGAAGCCCTTGCCGTTGCAAATGCTGCCTCAGACACCGGACTCACCTGGAATATGACTCCGCACTCCGTCTATTCCCTGCCTGTGCCTCTCTTCAGAAAGCTTAAAGATCTCTGCGGCAGCAACTCATTATCTTCGATCCACTTTATGGAGTCGGAATGGGAAATACCCTTCCTCCGGAACCATTCAGGCCCTCTGATGGATACATACAGGCACTATATCCCTCCGGGGCAGAAACCGTTGACGGTCAGTGATCATGTAACAGCCATCCTTGAAGAGGTAACCTCATCGGGCAATCTTATTCTTGTCCACAACACATTCATTACAAATGAACAGATCGGAGCCCTGAAAAAAAGACCCGGACTTTTCTACTGTCTTTGCCCTGAGTCAAACCGGTATATTGCAGGGAAAATGCCTCCCGTAAGACTCCTTTACGAAGAAGGATGCAATATTGTGATCGGCACCGACAGCCTTGCCTCGAACAGCAGACTCGATATGCTTTCCGAACTTAAGACCATCGGCGCACATTTCCCTGAGATTAATCTTGAAACGCTGGTCAGGTGGGCAACATTTAACGGTGCCCTGGCGCTGGGTGAAACCTCATGGGCAGGATCCATTGAGCCGGGCAAAAGGCCCGGACTTGTCCTGATAAAAAACACCGACCTGGTCAACCGGAGGCTGACCAGCCGCAGCACGGCATTAAGGCTTATATAGACCGGCCGAAAATAATTGCTAATTTTACCGCCTCATCTTCGGATATGGGAACGTTTCTGTTCGATAAAGTGGTGTTCGGGCCGGTCAAAAGCCGCAGGCTGGGAGTTTCGCTGGGCATAAACCTTCTGCCCTGCAATAAAAAATTCTGTAATTTCAGCTGCATCTACTGCGAGTGCGGGTGGACGCCCCAGCCGGGCGATGAAAGAAGTCCTCTTCCGACAAGAGAAGAGGTCTATGAATCTCTTGCCTCAAAGCTCCAGGAAATGAAAGTGAACAACCTCAGGGCAGATGTCATTACTTATGCAGGGAACGGGGAACCGACACTCCATCCCGAATTCCACCAGATAATAGATGACTCCATTGCCCTGAGAAACAGGTACTCTCCCGGCACCAAAATCGCAGTGCTGTCAAACGCCACAACCATCACCAAGCCTTCCGTAAGGAGCGCCCTTATGAAAGTCGACATGAATATCCTGAAGCTCGACTCGGCCAGGGATGAAACAATACAGCTTCATAACCAGCCCCGGGTTAAAATATCAGCTGAAGAATTAATCAACAACCTGGCATCCTTCAACGGGAAGGTCATAATACAGACGCTCTTTCTAAGAGGAAGATACAACGGAAAAGTCATAGACAACACCACTCCGGATGAGATTGAAGCATGGCTCAAGGCCCTGACACGGATACGCCCCGAAGAGGTTATGATATATACCATAGCCAGGGCCACTCCCGAAGGCGGAATGCTGATAAAAATACCGGAAAAGGAACTTCAGGGCATCGCGGAAAGGGTTGAAAAGCTCGGCATAAAAACACAGGTTTCTGCATAATTGTCTTTTACTAAAAGAAATATTCTTGTCTGTCCCCTTGCCTGGGGAGCAGGGCATACTACAAGGATGATCCCGCTGATGAGGGAGCTTGTATCGATGGGGCATAATGTTCTTATGGGTGGCGACCGGTGGCAGAATGAACTTGTCTCCCGCGAAATTCCGGGAATCACCTGCATTTATTTCCCGGGGTTCAGCATCAGATATTCATCATATCTTCCACAGTATCTCAAAATTATTTTGTCCCTTCCTGCATTCCTTTTCCAGACACTAAAGGAACATTTCATTCTTGGAAGAGTGATCAGTAAGCACCGGATTGATATAATAATCAGCGACAGCCGGCCCGGGCTCTGGAACAGAAAAATAAAAAGTGTGCTTGTTACACATATGCTGAGGATACCCGTGCCCCGTCCGTTCAGCATTCTTGAAAGCTCTCTTCTTCCCATTATCAGGGCTGTAATTAAACAATTTACATACTGTTATGTGCCCGACCTGCCGGGTGACATCAATCTTTCCGGAAAGTTGTCGCATAACCTGCGCATTCCGGACAATGTAAGATTCACGGGAGTGCTGTCGAGGTTTGGCGGCTGCACAGGGATAAAGTCCGGGAAAGAAGATTATCATTTTGTCGCAATTATGTCAGGGCCCTCTCCCCAGAGGGAAATACTGACCGGGATTGTTTCTTCGGCACTGCAAGGGGCAGAAGGAAAATCTGTTATTCTGGGAGGCCCGGAGGTTGAGGAAGATAAAAAACAGGGGGATAACTTAACGTTCATTTATACAAGTCATGCTGAAGAGCTGGCCGAAAAAATCCTTTCGGGCAGGACAATTGTGACGCGGCCGGGTTACACAACAATAATGGAACTTTACAGCCTCGGGCGGAGTGCATTGATAATTCCCACCCCCGGGCAGCCCGAGCAGGAGTACCTGGCCGGGTACCTGTCGGAGAGAGGCTGGTTTGTAAAAGCTGAACAGAAGAGTTTCGGATATGAAACACTACACAAGTTCAAAGAGCCCGTGCTCCCTCCCTATTCACATGAAGAAAACAGAAATCTGCTGTTATCTGCTCTGAAAGAATTAACTGACTAGCAGCATCACCGCACTTATTACCGTAAACCCTGCAGCATAACCCGTGTAGACCTGGGCAGGGTTGTGGCTGTTTGAATAGAGCCGGCAGGAGAGCACCAGCCCCGAAATTATTAATGAGGGAACCATGAACCAGACAAGGCTCTGTCCGAACTGAATCCACAAAACCAGAACCAGCCCCGTCAGTGCACCGGCGCCTGCAGCATGTATTGATATCTTGTACCTGAAATTTATAAAAAGGAGTGTCAGCGACAGAAGAGATACGGAATATAAGTAGGTCTTTAGAAGCAAAGGCACGGAAAGCCTCATCATGATGAAAGAGGTTACGGTGTAAAGCAATGATACGACAAGCATCGGAACGTTTCTCTCCCCGCGCTCTTCCATCAGCCATGATTTAATAATGTTCCGCGATCTGAAAAACGGCATTAAGGCCACCGGCAAGGCAATATTGTTGACAATAATTATCAGCATCAGTATTTTTTTTACCTGCAGGGGAAGGTAATGAAACAGCGTTGGGGTTGAGAAGATGATAAACAAACCGTATGCCGGCATGAAAAGAGGATGGAAAACAACGGCAACAAATCTGGCCGTGATCGTCTGAATATTCCGGGCTGACAGTTTCATTTTTATATTTCCTTTCTGAGTCTCGCCACCGGTATATTCAGTTGTTCCCTGTATTTTGCCACGGTCCTGCGTGCTATATGGTAGCCCTTCTCCTGCAGAATCTCAGTAAGCGTTTCGTCAGTAAGGGGCTTTCTTTTATCTTCATTATCAATGCATTCCTGCAGAATCTTCTTTATTTCCCTGGTGGAAACTTCTTCTCCGCTCTCGGTCTGAAGTCCTTCCGAAAAGAAATATTTCAGTGGAAATATTCCGAAATGGGTCTGAATGTATTTGCTGCTGACCACCCTCGAAACAGTTGATATGTCGAGACCTGTCATTTCTGCAACGTCTTTGAGAATCATCGGTTTGAGTTTGGTTTCGTCGCCGTTTCGGAAATAATCTTCCTGGTACCTGAGAATGGCATTCATGGTGACAAGAAGTGTATTCTGCCTTTGCTTTATTGCATCGATGAACCACCTTGCAGAATCAATCTTCTGCTTTACAAAGTTCAGGGCATTTTTTATTTCGCGGTTTTTACCCTTTTCCTTTGAGTAGTTGCGAAGCATCTCGGTATATTCCCTGCTAAGTCGCAGTTCCGGAAGGTTGGGTGAATTAAGATGGAGATCAAATCCGTCCTCGCCCATTTCAAGTATAAAGTCGGGAATAATCTGACGGGCCGATGCCTCGGCATTTTCGCTCATGGTGCTGCCGGGTTTCGGACTGAGTTTCAGGATTTCATCGACGGCTTCTTTAAGGTCGTCGGAAGAGACTCCCAGTTTAAGGGTAATTTTGTCATAATGCCTTTTCGAAAAATCTTCAAAATGATTTTCCAGTATTTGTCTGGCAAGGCTTATACGGGGGAGAGACTGGTCTTTTCTTATTATCTGCAGCAGAAGGCACTCCTGAAGGTTTCTGGCACCCACTCCTGCCGGATCAAGGTCCTGGACTATTGACAGGACCTCTGAAATTTCCTCTTCGGAGGCATTCACATTCTGCAGGAAGGCAAGGTCATCCGCAATGTTTGATATTTCTCTTCTGAGGTAGCCGTCTTCATCTATGTTGCCAATGATGAACTCGCCGATTGTTTTCTGTTTTTCTGTCAGTTCCCTCAGACCAAGCTGTGCCAGGAGGTTTTCGTGGAAAGTTGAGCCGGCTGAGAAGGGCACATCCTGGCGGCGTTCATCATCCCTGCTGTAATTCTGCTGCTGCAGCCTGTATTCGGGGATTTCATCATCATCCCCAATATAATCATCGAGAGAAAACTCTTCCTGTTCCCTTTCGTCTGTTACGGCCTCTTCCTCCTGATCCTGGTCGGTCTGGATCACTTCATCGGCTGAGTCATCCACGCCTTCCTCGAGGGCGGGGTTTTCTTCGAGTTCCTTTTTAATCCTTTGCTCCATCTGGATGGCAGGCACTTCCAGAAGTTTTATCATCTGGATCTGCTGGGGGGAGAGTTTCTGCAGAAGCTTCTGCTGTAATCTCTGTTTTAACATACTCCTGCCGTTTTCCCGGTTTAAAATTCAGCGTTTCTCGGTGTTCGCGGGAACGGGATCACATCGCGTATGTTTGACATTCCGGTCATGAAAAGCATAAGTCTCTCAAAGCCGAGGCCGAAACCGCTGTGAGGTGCCGTTCCGAACTTTCTTGTTTCGAGGTACCACCAGAAATCCTTCTCTTTCAGACCAAGCTCCCTGATGCGGTTGAGAAGTTTATCATAATCCTCTTCGCGCTGCGACCCGCCAATAACCTCGCCTATGCCGGGGAATAAAACATCCATTGCCTTCACCGTCTTTCCGTCTTCATTCTGTTTCATGTAGAATGCCTTGATAGCTTTCGGGTAATCAGTAATGATAACAGGTCTTTTATAGTGGACCTCAACAAGGTATCTTTCATGTTCAGCCTGCAGGTCGCGTCCCCACTCAACAGGGAACTCCCATTTGCGTCCGGCATCCTCAAGAATTTTAACGGCGGTGGTGTAAGTGATTCTCTCAAACGGGTTATCAAGAACGAATTTGAGCCTGTCAATAAGTCCCTTATCATACATTGAGGTAAGGAAGTCGAGGTCGTCCCTGCAGTTTTCGAGGGCATAATTAATAAGGTATTTCAGGAAATCCTCAGCAAGGTCCATATTGTCGGTGATATCGTAAAAAGCCATTTCGGGTTCAATCATCCAGAACTCTGCAAGATGCCTTGGAGTGTTTGAATTTTCCGCCCTGAATGTAGGCCCGAATGTATATATTTCGCCCAGCGCAAGGGCGCCCAGTTCTCCCTCAAGCTGTCCTGATACCGTAAGGTTTGTCTCCTTCGCAAAGAAGTCTTTTGAAAAGTCTGCTCCTCCCGCCGGGTTTTTGGGGATATTATTCAGGTCGAGGGTTGTGACATGAAACATCTCCCCTGCCCCTTCACAGTCGCTGCCTGTAATAATCGGAGTATGAAGATAACAGAAGCCCTTGTCGTTGAAGTATTTATGTATGGCGAAGGCCATTGCATGCCTCATCCTGAAAACGGCGCCGAAAGTATTTGTTCTGAAACGCAGGTGGGCTATCTCGCGGAGGAATTCGAGGGTGTGACCCTTTTTCTGGAGAGGGTATACTTCGGGGTCGGCCTTTCCATAGAGGATAATCTCAGCGGCCTGGATCTCAACTCTCTGCCCCTTTCCGTGAGATTCCACAAGCCTGCCTTTAACTGCAACAGACGCGCCTGTGTTTATGTCTTTCAGCAAACCTGTATCAAACTTTGCTGCCTCCGCCACTACCTGGATGTTATTTATTGTTGAGCCGTCATTTACCGCAAGGAAGATAATTCCCTTGCTGTCGCGTTTGGTCCTTACCCATCCTTTCACCATTACATCTGTTCCTGCCGGAGCGGCAGCCAGAAGCTCTTTTACCTTTGTCCTTTTCATCATGCCCAAAAATGCATTTCTTTTTAAAACCCCAAAATTAGCAATTATGAAACAAATAATACCCGGTTTCATAGTAAACGGCATTATTTTTGCTGCATCACCTGATCTTTTATTCAATTCATTTTTTACGGGCTTTGGGCTGATCCCCATCACTTTGGAGAAAGAGCCTTAAACGGTTTGATATTTGTGAATTTCTGAATAACTTTACGTTTCAATCTTTAACAGACAAATGTTATGGAACAAAGTGAAAAACTGATAGTAGTACCATGGGATTTTACCCATGTAGCCGAGAATGCACTGGCACATGCGGTAAAAATAAGCCGGATGGTGTCGAATGAGATTTCCCTTCTCCATATTGTAGATGAAAAAATCAAACCTGCCGAGGAGAAGGAAAAAGCGGACAAACTGAGCAAGATTGCCGAAGAGAGCAGTAAAAAATATAACCTGCCGGTAAAGTGGCACATAGAAAAGGGATCTATCTTCAAGGCAATCTCGGCTTATGCCAACGACAAGGAAGCCAGCCTTGTGGTGATGGGTACACACGGGATAAAGGGAATGCAGAAGCTGACAGGGAGCTGGGCACTGAAGGTTATTGTCAAGTCGAAGGTGCCTTTTATAGTGGTTCAGGACCCTCCGAACGACTGGGAAAGATACCATAACATTGTTTTCCCCGTTGACTTCAGAGGAGAGAACAAGGAAAAAATGAAGATGGCCATTTTCATGGGGAAATACTTCGAATCGAAAATACACATCATAAAATCAACCCCCTCCGATCCGAGGCTTCTGAAGAAAACAAATATCAACCTTAATTTTGCAATCAGGTATCTTATTCAGAATAATATTGAATACGAGATTCACGACATGCCCAGGGGTGATCTCGCCCAGCAGACCATAGATTTTGCACAGAAAATCAATGCTGATCTGATCCTGATAGTGACAACCAAAAACATCACCTTTGCCGATTATGTTGTCGGGGCGTCGGAACAGTACATCATTGCCAACAGCTCAAAAATACCTGTCTGCTGTGTGAACCCGAAATCGACGTTTGCAAAATCCTCTCAGTTCATGGGAGGCTGGGGTGATTAACCTTCCTTACCGTGCGGCGGTAAAAGAAGTGTTGATAAAACGGCAGTTACAAAGCATACAATAAAAGTCATCAGCCTGGCAGGGATTCCCTTAACGGAAAAGGCTGAACTTATTGTCTTAATTCTTTCCCCCTCCCCGGAAGATCCGAGCTTTTCCGCCAGTTTTGCCTCGAACCTCTGTAATCCGGAAAATTTCTGATTTTCCATTATGAGCAGGGTTGAACGTTCTTCGCTGCTTATAATATTTCTTTCAGCAAGCATATTTGCCTTATCCCTTGTCACTTTGTAATGCTGTTCAAATCCTCCGCTAATCCAGAATATTGTAAACAACAACCCGGTAATGACAGTAACGGTTGCAGCCCGGCCGTGAAACCTCTTCCAGAAGAGAGTAAGGAGAATTATCACTGAGAAAGTGCAGCCGACGCCCGCCCATACGTAGCTTACAATGGTAAATATCACCTTCGATGGCGACACGTACGACAGTGCAAGAGCTATCAGTGCAAGGGAAGCAGTGGTGAGGCGGTGCCTCCTGAGCATGTTCGTTTCCCTTTTCTCCTCATGCTTTTCATTTTTCTTTCCTGTCAGGGTTTCGGAGAGTTCTGTGGCCGACACAATCAGTAATGAATCGGCTGTAGATAGCATGGCCGCAATGGCGCCTGTAATAAGTATTGCAGCTATTACCGGCGGAAACAGTCTGAGCAGTACGCTGGGCATGACATACTCCTGATCCTTCAATCCTGCAGGCCCGAAAATTGCCAGGCCTATCCAGCCCAGGGATAATTCGCCGGCATATGCAATGATTGTCCAGGCAATGCCTATGTTTCTTGCTTTCCTTGCCTGACGGGCATCTTTAATGGCCATAAACCTGGTGGTAAGCTGCGGCAATCCACCGAGATACCCGAAAAACCAGCTGAACCCTCCTGTTATCAGCAGGCCTGCCCCGAAGCCGCCGGCAGCACCGGTAAGTCTGGTATATGATTCACCCGATTTTGCGAGGGCTTCCGAAATACCCGAAGCATACAGGCCGGGTTCATTCATAATATAAATTATTCCCGCAACGGGTGCCACAACAAGGGTTATAATCATCAGGGTTGCCTGGATCACATCGGTGTAAACCACACTCCGGAAACCGCCGTAAATTGTATAGGGGATTATCACAGCGGCGGTGATGAGCATCCCTGCGGAAGGTCTTATGCCGAACAGTGTGTAAAGGGTTTTTCCTCCTCCCAGAAACTGCGCCCCCACATAAAAGAAGAAGAAAAACACTATAGTAAAGCTTACCAGCATCCTCAGGCTCCTCCCGGCGTCTCCGTGCCTTGCCTCAATGTATCCGCTGAATGTGGTTACATTGTATTTTTCCGCCTCATCGCGTAGTCTCCATGCCAGAAAGATCCATGCCGTAATTATGCCTGCAACGCAGCCTGCAGCAGTCCATATTTCCGTCAGGCCTGTGGCATAAGCTGCCCCGGGAAGGCCCAGAAGGGCCCACGACGATTCGCCCGTCGCCCTCTCCGACAGGGCAGCTGCCCACCCCGGCAGCCTTCGGCCTGCAATGGCAAAATCATTACCCGACCTGACTTTTCTTCCCTGGTAAACTCCCCAAAGGACAAGCAGGGAAAGGTAAACAATAAAAACCACAAGAATCAGTATGTTACTTCCCATGGAAATCCGGATTGATGAAATCAAAAATAAAAAATATATGATTATTATGCGAATGCCTTTAAGCTATGGGGATTTTGAAAACCGGACAGCCTGCTTGTAATGGTTCGCCTTTTCGTCGTAATTTTCACAATGAATCCCCGTTTTGATTACACCCTTCTATCATATATCTTAGCGGTCAATTAGGAATAAAATTGTTTCCCCGATGCCTGTAGAAGTAAGAGAGATTACAAAAGTGTACGGAGAGCAGAAAGCTCTCGACGGCGTAAACTACACTGTGTCGAGAGGTGAGATAGCAGGTTTCCTGGGACCAAACGGGGCGGGAAAAACAACTCTTATGAAAATTATTACGGGCTTCATGCCTCCCACATCCGGCAAAGTACTGATCGACGGCACCGAAGTGTCAGTTAACGACCCTGCCACCAAGAGAAAAATCGGTTACCTTCCCGAAAACAACCCGCTTTATCCCGAGATGTATGTGAAGGAGTACCTTGGTTTTATCGCGTCGGTCTATAAAATGGGAAGGGAAAGTAGTAAGGCAATTGAAAACATAATAGAAATTACCGGACTAACCCCTGAAAAGAACAAAAAAATAGGAGCTCTGTCAAAGGGCTACCGCCAGAGGGTGGGACAGGCCCATGCGCTGATTCATAATCCCGACATACTTATTCTCGACGAGGCCACTTCGGGTCTCGACCCTAATCAGATCGTGGAAATACGTAACCTCATCAAAGAAGCCGGCAAGGAGAAGACAGTGATTATGT
>JARKQN010000019.1 GCA_029974835.1 Bacteroidales bacterium | reverse complement strand
AGTTGCTTTTGCCGGGATCTTCACAGGATTGGTCGGTATTTTCTACTATCAGTGCGTAAAGCTATTGCCGGCCTCCATTGCCATTATCCTGTTGATGCAATACCTGTGGATCAGTATTTTGATTGAAGCAGTCCTGTTCAGAAAAAAACCGCATAGAATACAACTGGTTGCCGCTTCAATAGTGCTTGTCGGCACGGTGTTCGCGGCAGGTATATTGAACGAGGCTGTGACTTTAAATATAAAAGGAATAGGATTTGGCTTGGTGGCTGCGTTTTGTTATGCCCTGTTCCTGATAGCAAGCGGCAGGGTAGGGAATGATCTGCCGGTTTTGAAAAAAGGAGCATTGATGATTACCGGCTCCTGTATTGTCACCTGGATGATTTTTCCACCGTTATTTTTGTTTGACGGACTGTTTTTCGACGGACTTTATAAATGGGGATTGGCACTGGCATTACTTGGAACCGTGATTCCTCCGTTGTTTTTTTCTTTCGGTATACCGCGTACCGGAGTTTCGCTGGGCGCTATCCTTAGCGCAGCAGAGTTACCGGTCGCAGTGGTCTCTTCCAGTTTTATCCTTCAGGAGAATGTACAGGCGCTTCAATGGGTAGGGGTATTCCTTATTCTCTTTGCCATCGTGCTTACAAATATAAAATTCCGGAGAACAGCAAACAATATATAAGTGTTATTCACCTGTTGAGTTCATGTGAATCGCTTCATGTAGCAACCGAACGTTTTCTATAAGTGAATACCGAGGTAAAACCTGTTTTGATTCTGTTGAACGTAGAAAACATCTAAAATTTACAAAGTAAATTTGAATAACAATCAATAACAACTGAATTACAATTGAACCAGATGATTACAATATTAGGTATAGAGTCTTCCTGTGATGATACTTCCGCTGCCGTTATCCGCGAGGGAGTAATCCTCTCGAACGTGATCGCCGGTCAGGCAGTCCATGAACGATATGGTGGCGTAGTGCCGGAACTGGCATCACGCGCGCACCAGCAAAATATCATCCCCGTAGTACATGACGCACTGAAACAGGCCGGCATCACAAAAGAGGAGATCTCGGCTGTGGCTTTTACACGGGGACCGGGACTGTTGGGCTCATTGCTGGTTGGCACATCGTTCGCAAAAGGATTCTCATCGGCACTGAATATTCCAATGATCGAGATCAACCATCTTCAGGCGCATGTGCTGGCACATTTCATTAAAGAGGATGAACATGATACCAGTCAACCCGAATTTCCCTTTCTCTGCCTGCTGGTTTCGGGAGGCAACTCGCAGATCATATTGGTGAAGTCTTATGACGATATGGAGATCGTGGGGCAGACCATCTACGATGCCGCGGGAGAAGCGTT
>JARKQN010000009.1 GCA_029974835.1 Bacteroidales bacterium | reverse complement strand
TGCCGCAGGGGTCGCACCCCGCGCGGGTGCGTGGATTGAAACGTGGGGAAGCCGGCAAGCCTGTGCCGTCCAAGTGCGTCGCACCCCGCGCGGGTGCGTGGATTGAAACTTTTATAACTTCCTCCATTTCAACGACGTTTTAAGGTCGCACCCCGCGCGGGTGCGTGGATTGAAACTTTTGCTCATCAATTCTGTTACCGCCCAGACAAGGGTCGCACCCCGCGCGGGTGCGTGGATTGAAACTTACCTGATGCGGAACTATTCGGATGCTTCTTTAGGTCGCACCCCGCGCGGGTGCGTGGATTGAAACGCGCTTTGTCGCCTTTGACGGCTTCTCCGCGTTCGTCGCACCCCGCGCGGGTGCGTGGATTGAAACTATATATGATTATGCAAGTTATGTGCATGAAGCTGGTCGCACCCCGCGCGGGTGCCTGGCGGCAGATCAGCCAGGTATACAAACTGAAAACAGTTCGCAACTTAACTATGGAGCCTGGGCTTACGGCAGCTCTTTCAACGCAAGAATCGCATCGTTGTACGACATGCCTTTCTCTATTAAGTATTTCATCAACGAATGAGGAAACTTCAATTCCTCCCGCTTTGCCTTCCTGAGTTCCTCCTCCGAAAGTGTTACCCCATACTTTTGTTTTAACTGATTGATTAATTTCTGTTCAGGCGACTCTTTCTCCTGCCGCGAGTCGCCACCTGGCTTCACGGAAAATGTCACGAAGCTCTTTCCAATCATCTCATGAGTAGCGTCCCGGATTTTCAGCTTTTTCGATAATATCTCGATAATCTCCTCTGGAGACATATTCGAGAAATCCATCTGTTGTGGCGATTTTTTTTCCGGCAATTTATCTTTTTCCTGCATTCCACATAAATATTTTAAACTACATTAAGCTCTGTTCAATCATTGATCGCAATTGTAAAAATATATAGTTTGGTGCAAAAAAAATACCTTTTAAATACTCCCCGGATTCTTACTCTTATTTTTAAGTTTTTTTAGCATTCTTCATTCCCCTGCGAAAAACCACACTCAAACTTCATTGCACCAATCATAAATGAGCAGAACATAAGGTACACTATCAGATGCTCATAAGGATTTATTTATCTTTAACCCCATACAATATGGGCTTTATTGTATTGTTATTTTTGTAACAACGGTAAGCCCTGATTTTATGTAAGATAAAAAGTTCAAAACAGATATAGCAGTAAAAAAAGCATAAAATCTTCACCATGAAAAGACTCGCATTGATATCTCTTGCAACGCTGCTGCTGGCAGCATGCAACCGCAATCCCGAACAGAATCTTACCCTGAACAAACTCGGCTATTACGAAAGACAGGGCGTAAATGTGCTGGTGTACAGCAACCTCTTTACCGGAGGTTTTAACGACGAGAAAACCGCCGGCATCGAAATAATACACCATGGCGTTAGAACTGCCCAGGGAGGTGCTGTAAGACTTTCAAACACTCCGGAGCAGTGGGACCTCGTTCCCGCCATACCAACCCGCACTGTCGACACTGTTACCCAAACCATCGAAGCCTTGTTAAGATATACCGATTACGATTTTGACTCCCGGGTGGTTGTCAAACCCGAAGGTAAAAGTGTTGAGATATCTGTCTATCTCGATAAGCCTGTCCCGGCAACTCTTGAAGGAAAGGCAGGGTTTAACCTCGAGTTCCTCCCCTCGCAGTACTGGGGTAAGGTATACCTGATGGACGGACGCAACAACAGATTCCCGCGATATGTTGTGGGCAACACCGTTACCCGTCCCAACAGTGAGAAAATAAAGCAGTTCAAGGGCTATGTAACTTCCGACGACAGGGGTACCGGAATGTTTATAGATCCGCTTCCCCTCGAAACAGGCCGCACTCTTCTGATGGCACCCGACGACCCCGAACGCATGGTGAAAATCACATCAGAGGATGCCGACCTGATGCTCTTCGACGGCCGAATACTGGCACAGAACGGATGGTTCGTGGTCAGATCACTGCTTCCCGCCGGCAAAACAGGAAAGGTTCTGTCGTGGAAAGTGGAGCCAAACGCCATCAAAGGATGGATAAGAGAACCAAACATTGGCTTCTCACAGGTGGGTTACCTCCCATGGCAGCCAAAAGTTGCAGTTATAGAACTGGATAAAAAAGATAAACCGCTCACCAAAGCCTCAATTTATAAAATTGGCGAAGACGGAAAAGAATCAAAAGTTTTCACCGGTAAAATAGTGCCATGGGGCGATTATTACAAATATCATTATGTGAAATTCGATTTTTCTCAGGTAAAGACACCCGGTATTTACTTTATCCGGTACGGTGACACAAAAACAAATAACTTTCTGATAGACAATAGCGTTTACGACAAGATCACCGATGCCACAAGCGATATATGGATCCCTGTTCACATGAATCACATGTTTGTTAATGAGGCCTACAGGGTATGGCACGGCGAGCCTTTTAAGGAAGGCTATCGCCAGGCGCCTCCCAATACCGACCACTTTGACATGCACAGGCAGGGTCCGTCGACCGACACAAAGTATAAGGGTCTGGAACTGATACCCGGGCTGAATGTCGGCGGCTTCTTTGATGCCGGCGATTTTGACATCGAGACGGGAGCAAACATAGGCGTTGTGCAGAACTTTGTACAGACATGGGAGTATTTCAAACCACAGCGCGACCAGACTTTTGTAGATCAGAAACATCGGTACGTTGACCTTCACCGGCCCGACGGAACGCCCGACATCCTGCAGTTTATAGAGCATGGAACCCTTAATCTTCTGGCCCAGGCCGAGAATATAGGACACATGGCACAGACACTATCCAACTCTGTTCTCGATAATTACCATCATCTCGGAGACGCGGCGTCGATCACCGACGGACTTCCCTATAACCCAAAGCTGGGTCCTTACGAGGTGGCTCCCGACGGCCGTTCGAGCGGAGTGAAGGATGACATGTGGGCGTTTACAGGCCGCAACCCCGGTCTCGACCTGAGGGCTGCTGCAACTTTCGCCGCAGCCAGCCGGGCGCTGAAGGGTTATAATGATAATCTTGCCGAAAGGGCACTATATCAGTCGAAAAGACTATTGAAAGAGGCAACCGAATTGCTTGCCCGCCGGCCACAGAATCAAATGGGAGGCAGAGGAGCAGGTGCCGGTGATATGGCCACAAATCTGCAGCTCTACATCTCAACGGGTGAGAAACAGTATATCGATAAGTTCCAGGAATCCCTTTGGCCGGCACTCGAAAGGAATGTCAGCGGCACCATCCTCACAGCTCTGCATGCCATACCTCACATGGATGCATCATACAAGGAAAAGCTCCGCCCGTATGTTGAGAAATACAAAGAGTATATCGAAGAGCTTGATAAGAATAACCCGTACGGAGTACCCATAGGACTTGGTAACTGGGCAGGAGGCGGAGCCGTGGTAAGCTTCGGAACCACGATCTGCTTTGCAAGCATGTACTACCCTGATATAATCGACATAAGTCACGCCTTCAAGGCTGCCAACTGGCTCTTCGGCTGTCATCCCTACCACAACTATTCCCTGGTCGCCACTCTGGGAGCCACCAGACCGAAAGCGGTCTTTTACGGAAATAACAGGGCCGATTTCTCATTTATTCCTGGTAATGTTGCACCGGGTATTTTGTTCAGGCAGCCCGACCATTTCGAGAACTATGATGACTGGCCATTCCTCTGGGGACAAAATGAAGGCACCATCGGCGGAAATACCGGTTATCTGATTTTCGGATCGGTTTTCAGAAGCCTGGTAAACAAACCTTCGGGGTTCTGATACTCCCTGAGGGCGGTCTTTTTGAGCATGGCAGAGCCGGGCGAAATCCCTGACAAAACTTCGTTTGGCAGGGGAGGCCCGGCCGGCAGTGCCGGAGCGGTCCTGCAGTAAGGTACAACCGGAGACATGAGTCCGCTTTTAAGGAAAGGAAACAAAAACATTTTCCTGCCCCTGCGGTAGCAAAATATGAATTACAGCGGGCGAAGCCCGTCGCGTTATTGCTGGTCTCTTATTTTCAGGGGATTCGGAATAATACACAGAAATTCGAAATCCTCGTTAAACGGATTCCTGAACTGGTGTTTTTCGTTTGGTTTCACAAACAGGCTCTGTCCTTCTTTTAATTCATGCGAATTTCCGTTTTCATCAACAGCTATTCCCCTGTTTTTTTTTTCCTTTATTACATGCTCATAATTATGTGTGTGATACGGGGTGTTGCCGCCGGGTGCAATTGTGAAATGTCTCATTATTATATTTTCCGACCCGTCATCGGTCCCGATCAGTATTTTCATTCTTACCTTGCTGGCTTCCTCCATCTGCACTTCGACAGATTTGATTTCATCATTAATATTGATCTTCATGATTCATTTGTTTAATGAATTATCTTTTGCCCCTGACATTCCGGTCAAGGGTTTAGTATTATTCAACTTTCTCCTTTTGCCTTTCGCCCTACTCCTTCTTCTCATGTACTCACCCCCCAACCCCCTCTCTACTTCGTAAAGAGGGGGCTTATTTCGCCTTACTATTTCATGGTTTTCCTTCTGCCTTCTGCCTTTCGCCTTTCGCCTTTCGCCTTTCTCCTTAATCTTTGGCATACAGGTCCTCGACCTTTACCCGGTCGCCGGGGCTGCCGCCTCCTGAAGAAGCTTCCGTTCCGCCCTCTTCGCGGGCACGGCCGTTAAAATAGAGGATAAAGCTGAAAATCGGTAAAAGAGGCATTATCAAAGCATTGGCAAGGGCTGATAAGCCAAGGAAGAGAGGATTAAAAAAGGTGCCCATTGCCTCCGTTGCCCCGGCGGGATTAAACATGGTTTTGAGGAAGTTTCCCGCAAAGGGGATCATTATTATTCCCGAGAGAACCATTGATAACACAAGGTAAATGAGTATGATGACTGCACTCCAGCCCATGTTCGGCCAGAAATTCCTGTGCGATAGCCGCAGGGTTCTCACTATCGCCCGTCCGATGTCAGGCCCTTCGGCCATCAGTACGGGAAGAAAAAAGAAAGATATCATTCCCAGGTAGAGAGCGGCAAAGAATACGCCTACAATAAGTGCTAAAATTCCGAGTACAATTACTATCGCGCCTGCGAAGGCAAAAAGGATCATTATTATAAGATAGGGGAGGAAATAGACAAAAGATTTTGCGATTACCGATACTATGTTTCTTTCCTCATCAACCGGCCTGATCAGTATATAATAATGAAGAATGGTGCTGAACAGCAAGCTTACAACGGCCAGCCCCAGCAGCGGCACCATCTTCGAACGGAGCATGGCCATCATCTCTTCCGGATCCGTTATTCCCTGAAGTTCCTTTATATTTACAAGCATAACGGAATACTGAGTTATAAGCGACATCACCAGCGATATGATAAAAAGACTCAGGAAGCGTGTCCTGTAGAAATCCCATAATGATGTCATTGCGGAGTCGAGGTCGTGGACCCTGTAGAGAGGGTGGTTTTTAAGCTGATCCATAAGCCTGGTTATTTTAAACAAACTTACAATTTTTTTCGATACCGGATCATCCGATTAATTCGATGATCTCTTTCAGGCTGACATCTTTCAGCGGATTACTGCCGGTGATGAAAGTGCCTGCGAGCCTGGCTTTTTTCTCCTGGAGGTCTGCTATCTTTTCTTCGATGCTTCCTGCTGAGATATACCTGTAAACAAACACGCTCTTTTGCTGGCCGCTTCTGTGTGCCCTGCTCAGTGCCTGGATCTCCGCCGCCGGGTTCCACCACGGGTCGAGAATGAAGACATAATCGGCCGCAGTGAGATTCAGACCTGTCCCTCCTGCCTTCAGTGAGATAAGAAATATTTTGTTTGCTTCATTTTCCATGAAGGTTTTTATAATTTTCTCCCTGTCGGTGCTGGCCCCCGTGAGCATTGAAAATCCGGTTTTTCTTTCCGAAAGATATCCGGCAAAGAGGTTCAGATGTTTTACGAATGAGGAAAAGACAAGGATCTTGTGATTTTCCGCAATAATATTCTCAATATCTCTTATAACTGTATCGAATTTGCCTGATCCTCCGGTATAATCTTCTTTAACCAGTGCCGGATGGTTCGATATCTGCCTCAGTTTCATCAGACCCTGGAGGACAATTATTGATGAATTCTCAGTGTCTTCCGATTCCATCTCCTGAAGTATGGCATTCCTTACCGCCGATTTCTCCCTCTCATAAATCTCCGCCTGATCATCGGTCATATCGCAGTAAACGGTCTGTTCCGCGAGAGGAGGGAGGTCGGCAGCCACCATCTCCTTTGTGCGGCGGAGGATGAACGGGCTTATAATCTTTTTAAGCTGCTCCTCTTTTTTCCTGTCATTGAGCTTCTCCACCGGCCTTGCAAATTCTTTTGTAAAGAATGCAAGCGATCCGAGAAGACCGGGATTCACGAAACTGAGCTGGGTCCAGAGGTCCGATAGTGAATTTTCAACCGGAGTGCCGGTAAGAACAAGCCTGTGGTCCGATTTCAGCTGCGAGACGGTTTTAAAGAGCAGCGAGGAAGGATTTTTTATTGCCTGGCTCTCGTCGAGGATTATGTAGCTGAAGTGAAAGGCCGAAATGAGATCTGTATCCTGTCTGATTGTATGATAACTCGCAAGTATGACATCGCAGCTGTTGAAACGTGAGATGCTTTTCTTCCTCTGAGGGCCTTTGTAGACGAGTGTTTTAAGGGCGGGGGCAAACCTTTTTATTTCATTGTACCAGTTATGCACCAGCGATGCGGGCACGATTATAAGTGAGGGAGCAGGTGCGGCAGGCTGGTCGAACAGCGTTGGTTCGGGGTTTACGTGTGAACCTGACGTGCACTGACCGCTTTCTTCCCTGTTGATGGCCAGCAGTGCAATAGCCTGTATTGTCTTTCCCAAACCCATGTCGTCGGCAAGGCATCCTCCAAGCCGCGACGAACGCAGCCACAGGAGCCAGCGTAATCCCTCTTCCTGGTAACTTCTGAGGGTGGCTTTTATTGTTGAAGGAAGCTTTGCCTCGGGAAGAGTCCCGGGCATTGTAAGCTTCTGAAGAGCCTCCCTGATCCTGTCCTCCTCCCTTACCAGACCCTGAAGGAGAGAGAAATGCTGCTTGTGAAGCCTGATTGTTTCATCCTTCTGAATGCTGAATTCAAGCAGGCCTTTATACCTTGCAAACCATGCTTCGGGAAGAACTGCAAACGACCCGTCGGGCAGCTGATATTCCCTGACGCCGGAAAGAATATGTCTTTTAAGCCGTATGAAAGGCACCTCAAATTCCCCAAACTGCACTTTTATGTCAATGTCGAACCAGTCTTCTGTAGTTTTAATATTTTCAACAAGTCTGACAGGCCTGAGATTAAAGCTTTTACCGGTTCCTGAACAATTGAGGGTGAAACCGGCAGCTGTAAGATCGTCAGCCGCATTGCATATATGTTCAACAGTCCTGTACAGGTCTTCATCATAATTACCTGACAGGCCGGTAATTGTAAAGTTTACCTGGTCCTCCGCAAAAAATCCGTAATTATTCAGAGTCTTTACACAGTCATCCTCCCATGAAGTGTCCCTGAAGTATTTTCTGAATACATACTCCCCGTTCTCTTCAGCGAAAGCGGTCCAGGAATTTTCAGGTTCGGATCTGAAAAAGGATCTGCCTTCATAAAAGAACCTGAGGATTATTACGGGGTTTCCGGCAAGGCCCTGTTCGATGTCGAGGCAGGCTCTCTTTCCGGGCTCGGGTGTAAGTATCTTAAAGCCTGAAGCTTCCACACTGAAGGAATTTATTGTGGAAAGCACGAAAGTGGAGAAGTACTTTTTCTCGCTTCTTGGCGGTATCTCAATCTTTTCCTTTACCAGGAAGGGTTTGATTTTTGAACCTTCTGTTCCCGCAACAAAAACAATGCGGTTGCCTGTTCTGATTACACAGGGGGATGAACAGATAATCTCCGTGCCGCTGTTTCTGAGTGATATTCTCTGCCCGTTCATCAGAAGGGCAAGACTGTATGTACTGCCTTCGGGATGCCTCTCAAAACGGAAAAGGGGGTATGCCTGTGATGATGATATTTCCAGCCTGTCTTCCGCATGGATGGTTCTGATTCCGGCTTTCATTAAAAATACCGGCACTCCCTCATCCCGGGCTGTTGCAAGACATTTATACATTCTCTTTTCTATGTAGGGCCGGATATACTTTTCGGTTTTTTCGGGGGTGACGTTTTCGAGGAATTCCCTGACATTCTTGTCTTTAGAAAAAAATCTGAAGAGCACTCTTTCACCGTATTCGTTTATCAAAGAGACAATTTCCTGCTCTTCCGGCTGCAGCAATGCCACTGTGGCGGAAGAGGGGAAGGGGAAGAGGGTTTCGGAAATGGTATGGTAATCTCTTTCCCCGCTCCGTTTCAGGATGCAGGGAAGGAGGATGGTACCCCACAGCCTGTTGCTTGTAAGGGTAATAGCAAAGAGACGTTCGGGAAGTTTGTCTTTTACCACAGGTTCATTATGTTTTGAATAAACCTGCAATATTAAAATTGCCGTCGAAAAATCAAAAAGATTTTTCAGATTATCATGCCGGCTGCCACGGTTTCGTTGGTGCCTTCGTCGATAAGAATGAAGCTCCCGGTAACGTTGTTCTCCCTGTAGGAGTCGTGCCAGACAGGTTTTGCGGTTCTGATCCTTATTTCGGCAATGTCGTTCATTTTAATAACATCAATGTCCGGCTCTTTTTCGAGAGTATTGATATTCAGCCTGAAGCTGACGGATTTCACTATGGAAACGGTTTCGCTGGAATGATTTCGAAGGAGGTATTTTCCTCCGCACCTGAGATTTTTTTCATTGAACCAGCAAATCATTGCTGTTATATCCTGGCTGCTTTTCGGGATGTTGTTGCTGTGAACAAGGAGATCGCCGCGGCTTATGTCAATTTCGTCCCAGAGGGTGACGGAAACGGAATCGCCTTCGCCTGCTTCTGGTAGTTGTTTGCCGGCTGCTTCAATGGTTTTTATTCTGGATGTGAGCATTGAAGGGAGGGCGGTAACCTCGTCACCGGGTTTAAAAATGCCTCCGGTTATTCGTCCTGCATAGCCCCTGTAATCGTGATATTCGTCATTCAGGGGTCGGATGATGGTCTGCACTGGCAGGCGCGGGAAACCGGTGTTCTTGTTGACAGGTATATTAATATTTTCGAGAAGGTGGAGCAGGGTGTTTCCTTCGTACCATGGCATGTTTAGTGATTTGTCGACGACGTTATCGCCGTATTTGGCGCTGATAGGTATATAGTAAACATCTGGAACCGCGAGCCTTTCAGCAAGGTTTTCGAGGCTGCTCTTAATGTCACGGAATACCTCGCTGCTGTAGTTCACCATATCCATTTTATTTACGCAAAACACGATGTGCCTGATATCGAGCAGGGATGCAATGTATGAGTGCCTTATTGTTTGTTCGAGAACGCCTTTTCTTGCGTCAATAAGGATGACCGCCAGGTCGGCTGTGCTTGCTCCCGTTACCATATTCCGGGTATACTGTAAATGTCCGGGTGTATCGGCGATTATGAATTTTCTTGCAGGTGTGGCAAAATAGCGGTAAGCCACGTCTATAGTGATTCCCTGTTCGCGTTCGGCCCGCAGCCCGTCGGTCAGGAGTGACAGGTCCACTTCATCCTTCCCGAGCCTTCGGCTCGATTCGGTAATATGTTCGAGCTGGTCCTCGAAGATTGATTTGCTGTCGTAGAGGAGCCTGCCGATAAGCGTGCTTTTGCCGTCGTCAACACTCCCCGCTGTCGTAAACCTCAGCAGACTCTTGTACCTGTTTTTACCATTAACACTCATTTTTTTATATGTAAACTTTCCATTTTATTTATAATACTTTCGCCCCTGACACTGCGGTCAGGGTTTCGTGGAATTTACCCCGCGAAGCGGGGCTCAACTTTCTCCCCTGACACTACGGTCAGGGTTTCGTTTCACTCAACTTTCGCCTTTCGCCTTTCTCCTCATGTACTCACCCCCAACCCCCTCTCTACTTCGTAAAGAGGGGGCTTATTTCGCCTTACTGTTTCTTAGGTTCCTTTTGCCTTTCTCCTTTCTCCTTTCTCCTTTAAAAATACCCTTCCTTCTTTCTGTCCTCCATTGCGGCCTCCGATCTTTTATCGTCGTACCTTCCTCCGCGTTCGGTGATCCTTGTGGCTGCGATTTCGGTGACAATCTCTTCAAGTGTATCTGCTTTTGACAATGTAAGTCCGGTGCAGGTAATGTCGCCGACTGTGCGGCATCTCACTTCTGCTTCGAACACTTCCTCTTCGGGCCGTAGTTTCATGAAAGGAGCCCACGCGAGGTAAACGCCGTTACGGTTGAAGATTTTCCGCCTGTGCGAATAGTAAAGTGATGGCAGTCCGATCTTTTCGCTCATGATATACTGCCAAACGTCGAGTTCGGTCCAGTTGCTTATCGGGAATACCCTGAAGTGTTCTCCCATGTGTTTTTTGCCGTTGAAGATGTTCCAGAGTTCGGGCCGCTGGTTCTTCGGGTCCCACTGTCCGAATTCGTTTCTGTGCGAGAAGAAGCGTTCCTTGGCGCGCGCCTTCTCCTCATCCCTGCGTCCTCCGCCTATGGCTGCATCGATCCGCAGTTCTTCAATGGCGTCGAGAAGCGTCACCGACTGTGCCTTGTTACGGCTGGCATTTATTCCCTGTTCCTCTGCCACCCGCCCTTTTTTTATTGAGTCTTCCACATAACGCACAATCAGTTCGACGCCCGTCTGCCTGGCGAGATTGTCCCTGAAAGTAAGGGCCTCTTCAAAATTGTGTCCGGTGTCGATATGCAGAAGGCTGAAAGGCATCCTGGCAGGCCAGAATGCTTTCCTTGCAAGATGGACAAGTACAATGGAATCTTTTCCGCCCGAGAAAAGAATTACCTTTTTTTCGAACTGGGCAGCGGTTTCCCTTATGACGTATATTGCTTCATTCTCGAGTTCTCTCAGATGTTCGCTGTTGATTTTCATAGCCTTGTTTAATTAGCTTTTTGAATGAATGCCGCACTCTTTTTTTCCTCCCTCTTCCCACCACCATCTTCCGGCGCGGAAATCCTCGCCTGGTGCGATAGCCCTGGTGCATGGCTGGCAGCCAATACTTACAAAGCCCCTGTCGTGAAGAGGGTTGTACGGAACCTCTCTTTCCTTAATGTAATTCCTGACCTCTTCAAGAGTCCAGTTAAAAAGTGGATAAAACTTATATAGTTTTCTTACCGGATCATATTCAAGCTGTTCCATTTTCTGCCTGTTTGGCGACTGGTCGGCCCTGATACCGGATATCCATAAGTCTGCTCCCTCGAGAGCCCTTGCAAGAGGGAGGGTCTTTCTTATGTGGCAGCATTCAAGCCGGTTTTCGACAGAATAATAGAAGCTGAAGGGCCCCTTTTCGGAGACCATTTTTTCGACTTCATCAGACCCCGGGAAAAAGATTTTTATTTTCTTCCCGTATTTTTTAATTGTTTCGTTAAGGGTTGCGTAGGTTTCGGGGAAGAGGCGCCCGGTATCGAGAGTTATGACCTCAACAGGAAGGTTGTTGGTGAAGATCATGTCTGTAATAACCTGGTCTTCAAGGCCGAGGCTTGTAGTAAAGACAATTTTCCTTTTAAATATACCTGATAATTTCGTGATAGCCTGGGATGCCTGAAGACCGGAGACAGCCTCTTTCAGACGTATCAGTTCCATACTTCCTGTCTTATCCGTACTGTCCATCTTTTCAGTTTGAAACTGTGAATTCGTGCCCATAATCTTTCATGGAAATAATAAAGTACAGTTTTTGAAAGGACTTCAATACCGCCTATTGAAACGGCCAAATGTATTTTACCTGTAATAATGAAACTAATTATCATTGTGTCGATAGTGCCGACAATTCTCCAGGAGATGGCCTTCAGCGCACTTTTAAGAGGTTTATCGGCTCCTTTGCTGATGACGATGGTCTCTTTTTTTATGCTTTTTTCAACCGGTTTTCTTATCAGCAGATCGATCATAATCTTTATTTTACACAAAAGTATTGCGGGGGCGGATCTTTTATATCAGATTTTCTGCCCAAACAGTGTACGTAAATTACCTGATATCCGTATGGGTATTTAAACTCCCTGCCTGGCTGAAGGAAGGTAATAACGGTTAATTATTTCCCGCCTCTCCATCTTTCAAGCATCTTTCCGAAAAGGAATGATGTGTTTGGCTTTTTTGGAGGAAATACTCCTTCATTTGTGGACCGGATGTCTTCTATGGTATAAAAAACCTTTGGATTGAAATCGTTTATCATCTGGAGAACATCGGCAAGGTCGTTGCGGTTTACCACGGTGTATATAAGTTCAACATCCTCGCGGGCACCGCGGGCTTTTACAATAGTGGCCCCGATTCCCGATGAATTAAGTCTTTCAAGTAGTTCCTGTCCCCCTGAATGTGTGATTATCCTGATAAGCTGAGTACCAACGGCAAGTTTCTCTTCAATAATCATCCCTACAAAGTTGCCTGTTGCAAAACCGGCCGCGTAACCCAGGTAGCAGGCGTAGTTATTAACGTTCTGCATTATTTTGCTTACGGCAATAATCCAGATAAGCACTTCAAAGAATCCGAGGAAAGGGGCTATATTCTTCTTTCCTTTTGATACAAAGATTATTCTCATTGTGCCAAGTGATACGTCACAAATCCTTGCCAGGAAGATGAGGAAGGGCAGTACCAGATAAAGGAAGATGCCGGAATCAAAAAATGAAGTTTCCATAAGAAATAATAAATTTAGCGGCTTTACCCTTTCCGGGGGCAAAGCAGAATTATACTTACGAAATTAAGATTTATAACGGAGTTATTGTATTATCCGGCCGGCAGTTTCTTAATTAATTGTGGCTGTACCGCCCGTTCTGACAACAATACCTTTTTTCCATTCATATTTTTTCCCGTTCCCGATATTGAGCAGGACATCGTATGTACCGGGTGCGCAAGGGAATTTCGCCGTAGCCGGCTCGGTGACCATGAATTCCATCGATTTTTCGGGTTTGGGCGCTCCTCCAAGCTTGTCGGCGCTGTTTGCAGGGTAGAGGTGAAGCTTTGTTACGTCCCGTAAAGTTCCTGCATATACAATCTCGCCTGCATTCATATTTATTGAAACCTTATAGCTGACATCAGGTTTCAGTGTAAAGTTTTCGAGCCACACTTTCTGATTGTAGCCGGGTATCTCTATGGTAACCAGAACATCGTATGTCCCGGGTTTGATTTTTGCCTTGTTCTTTGCGGGTGATTCTTCAGGGTTTATTGTGGTTTCCCTCTTTCCTTTGGCATAGAAAGAAGGAACCCCCTGGTTGTATTTCTGGTCGTTGTTCCCTTTGAACCTGTTGATTATAAATTCCATGGAAGATAGTCCGGATGATGCCAGCGGAGTCTCCTCAATATTGATCTGGTAATCATACATTGTCACGTTTACCGTGGTTTTCATCTTTGGTTTTACCACGATACCTGAAATATCGGTCACGATTGACCCAGGTTTACCCGTAAGCACCGAGGTTATTTTTAAGTCGTAGGTTCCCGGGGCGGCATCCTTTAACCTGACATCCTTTCCGGCTGCTGTAAGTTTAAAAGAATTGCTCTTCGTTAGCTCACCCAGCGTGCGGATGTTCACCACAACCGACTGCGGCTGTTCAGAGGCAGCAAAAGCTTCCTGGGTCTGCTGAATCCATACCCGCGACCAGGTACGCTCCATCTTAACGGTTATCCCGTTATCCAGTTTGTAGGTTAAGCCGGATACTTTCTGACCGTTAACAAAAATTGCTAACGCCAGAAAAAACAAAATTGCAATATATCTTTTCATGGTTGTGATTATATAAACATTGTTTTACCAAAAGTAACAAAATTTAATGTATATTTCAAGGAGAATACGCATTAAAGACGCCCGTGAATAACTTTATTTGAGGCAGAAAGAAAACCTGAAAAGTATAGGGAAATGAAGAGTGTTTATTTAGTTCTGGCTGGCAATAACCTGCCCGGAAGTTTTGCAGTGGCTACGGTAATTGATTCTTCCGGCTCAGCACCCGGCAGACCCGGCAATACTGCGCTCATCACCCGGGATGGCCTTATCCACGGAACGGTGGGCGGCGGTATCGTGGAAAAGAGAGTCCTTGAGACAGCTTCCGGGTTTATCGGAAGGAACAGATCCGGAATTTTCCGTTATAATCTGGGAAACCCCGTGCCGAAGTCTGACGAAGCAATCTGCGGAGGCGACGTGACTGTGCTGATAGACAGTACAATGTCCGGCGACACCGGATTTCTTCAGAACCTCCGGGAGATACAGAAGAAGAAAATTCCCTTTGCGGTGGTTACATCTGCAGTAAGGGTGGAAGGAGATGAATATAAATTATCCCGCGGAATTGCCTGTGAAGATTTCTCTTCCGGCCATGAGCGCCTGTTTACAGGTGAGGTGAATAGGAAAATTCAGGAAATGCTTGACCGCACGGAAAGGGAAAACATATTTGTTTTCAGATCAGGTGAAAAGGAGAAAGAGTCGCTTGTAATTGTGGAATCTGTACCGAGGCCTCCTCAACTGATCATAGCAGGAGCAGGCCATATCGGCAGGGCTGTTTGCATGCTCGGAAGCTTCCTTGGCTTTGAAGTGACGGTCATCGACGACAGACCTGAGTTTACCGGTAAAACCATGCTTCCCATGGCAGACAATATAATTACGGCAAATATCGGAGAAGCAATAGCGAAGGCCGAAAAGGATAAAAATACCTATATTGTAATTGTTACAAGGGGGCACAGCAATGACGCCGAAGCTCTTAAAAACTGCATCGGTTCGGATGCCGCCTATGTGGGTATGATAGGCAGCCGAACAAAGACGGAACTGATGAGGAGGGATTTTATTTCCAGGGGATGGGCAACACAGGAGCAGTGGGAAAAGATTCATACACCCATAGGCATAAAAATCAGTTCCGAAACAGTCGAGGAAATAGCTCTGAGCATTGCGGCTGAACTGGTGATGGTGAAAAACAGTTCCGGAAAATGACTTTTTAGTGAGGCTGTTATTTGTCACTTTCAGCCGGTAATCAGCTCAAATTTCTTACTTTTGATTTATGCACCGGTCATTTGAAATGATTCCCACAGATAAAAAACAGTTGGCGGCTGTCATCCCTGCAGCGGGAGAATCCTCAAGAACAGGAACTCCTAAAATGCTTCTGCGGTTCGGGGAAAAAACAATGATAGAGCAGGTTGTATTGAATTTCACGGAGTCGCAGGTAAGCGAAATTGTCGTTGTCCTCGGCGCATGGAAAGATGAGATTTTGAAGGTTATTTCGGAATACGACATAAAATACCGTATTAACGAAGAGTACAACCGGGGGATGCTCTCCTCGGTTATCTGCGGCATCAGATCGTTGTCGTCAGGTATCAGGGCCGCCGTTATTCTTCCGGGCGACTACCCGTTCATAAGAGGTTCATTTATTGATGAGTTTGCAGATGCCTTCCTCGGATCGGGCAAAGGTATCGGAATACCTGTCTCGGGCGGAAGAAAGGGCCACCCCATAATACTGGATAAAAAGTATTTCGGCATGGTTGAGACTCTTAATCCGTCAGGCGGACTAAGGGAGATTATCGGGCTTCATGAGGAAGATGTTTTTAAATATTATACTGATAATGACTATATTCACACTGACATAGATACAATGGAAGATTATTTTGCATCAACAGGTAAAATATAACAGGTATGGCAAAGAGTATCACTTTCACACTAAACGGGAAAAAGACCCGGGCGGAGATTGACCCGGATCAGACTCTCCTGTGGGTTCTGCGGAACCATTTCGGGCTGACGGGTACCAAATTCGGATGCGGAAACGGTTTCTGCGGCGCCTGTACTGTACTCATCGATGACGAGGCTGTGCGCTCATGCTCTGTTCCTTTCGGCGACGTGCAGGGAAAAAAGGTTGTCACCATCGAAGGCCTGGCAGTCAACGGCAGGCTACACCCCCTGCAGCAGGCTTTTGTCGATAACGATGCACTGCAGTGCGGCTACTGCACGCCGGGAATGATTCTTACTGCCCTGGCACTGCTGAAGAAGAATCCCGCCCCGACAAGAGCCCAGATCATTGAAGGGATGGATGATAACCTTTGCAGATGCGGGGCGCATCCCAGGATAATAAAAGCTATAGACGAAGCAGCAAAAAAGATGAAAGGAGGGAAGTAATCATGAAAAAAGTCAATACTACAGGCAAATCAGCAGCAAATGAAGCAGCTGCTATTAAAAGAAGGGATTTTTTCCGGATCCTTGGCGGCGGCATTCTGGTTTTCTTCTCACCCTGGGATGCTCTCGGCATAATGGCTTTGCCTGCCGATCAGGCGCGTACGCTTACAAAAGACTATAATGCCTTTGTACATTTTGCCGCAGACGGCTCTGTGACGTGCTATACGGGAAAGATCGAAATGGGACAGGGTATAATTAATTCTTTACCCCCTATGATGGCCGATGAACTGAATGTGGCTATTGAGAAGGTTAAACTGGTGATGGGTGATACAGAACTCTGCCCGTATGACGCGGGCACATGGGGCTCGCTGACGACAAGGAGCTTCGGCCCGGCCATGAGGGCCGCACTGGCTGAAGCCCGCGGAGTAATGGTGGAACTGGCTTCCGAAAAACTTAAGGTGCCCGTTTCAGACCTTAAGGTTGAAAACGGCACCATCATCTCTGTAAAAGACCCTCAGAAAAAGATCACTTACGGCGAACTGGCACAGGGAAAAAGAATAGAAAGATACCTTACCGTAAAACCGCCTGTTGAAGATTACAGGGACTTCACTTATGTCGGGAAACCGAGGTTCAGAACCGACTCTGTTGAAAAGGTAACAGGGAAGGCCTTATATGCCGGAGACCTCAAATTGCCCGGGATGCTTTTTGCAAGGATACTGAGGCCCCCTTCACACGGTGCCACCCTTAAATCGGTGAATACGGCACCGGCTGAAAAGATTGCAGGCGTGAAAGTGGTGCGCGACGGCGACATGGTGGCGGTAGTGAGCGAAAACAAAGACCTGGCTGACGAGGCAGTGGCTAAGATTGAAGCTGAATATACATTCAGTGAAATGCCGGTAAATGATAAAACGATTTTCGACTGGATGCTGAAAGCCGACACTTCATCCTCAGTATCCAATACCGCCGGCAATATTGAAGAGGGGAGGAAAGAGTCAGATGTTGTTTTTGAGCATGAATACCATGATGTATATCTGGCGCATGCCCCCATGGAGACCCATACCGCACTCGCCGTTTTTGAAGGTGAGAAGCTTACCGTTTGGGCAGCTACCCAGAGCCCGTTCGGACTTCAGGACGGCCTTGCACAAGGGCTTGGCATGCAGCGAGATAATATCAGGGTTATTGCCCCGTTTGTCGGCGGAGGCTTCGGCGGAAAAAGTGCATACCAGCAGGGAATAGAGGCGGCCAGGCTTGCAAAAGTGACCGGGAAACCCGTAATGGTTGTGTGGAGCAGGGAGGAAGAGTTTTTCTACGACACATTCCACTCGGCTGCCGTTGTAAAGGTAAATTCGGGCATGGATGACAACGGATTAATAAAATTCTGGGATTATCATGTATGGATGGCAGGCACCAGGGGAGCGGAACAGATTTATGAAGTGCCGAACAGGAAAACCACCAGCTACAGCAGGGGAAGAAATGCCCCGCCGGTACACCCCTTCGCCACCGGGCCATGGAGGGCGCCAAACAATAATACAAATACTTTCGCACGCGAATGCCAGATAGATATCATGGCTGCCAGGGCAGGTATTGACCCGCTCGATTTCAGGCTGAGAAACCTGAAGAACCAGCACGTCATTGATTGCCTTAAGGCGGCCGCCGACAGGTTCGGGTATACTCCGGGCAGACTGCCGTCAGGCAGAGGCATAGGAATAGCGTGCGGATTTGATGCCGGCACATGGCAGGCAACGATTGCAGAGATAAGCGTCGACAGGAATTCAGGGAAGATAACTGTGAAAAGGCTTGTATGTGCCCAGGATATGGGATTGTGCGTTAATCCCCAGGGCGCCCTTATACAGATGGAAGGCTGCCTGATGATGGGAATGGGTTATGCTCTTTCCGAAGAAGTGTTATTCGAGGGAGGCGATATTAAGACCAAAGGATTCGACACATATGAGATTCCAAAGTTTTCATGGACTCCTGAAATTGAATGCATCATCCTTGACAGGAAGGACCAGGCACCGCAGGGCGGGGGAGAACCTGCAATAATTGCAGTGGGAGCCGTTATAGCCAATGCATTGTTTGATGCCACCGGAGCAAGAGTCTTCCGCGTTCCCCTTACACCGTCAAGAGTTCTTGAGGCGTTGAAAAAATCATAAGGACCGTAGGCTCTCTGTACGGGCTTCTGCAGATTTTATAAATATTCCGTATCCAGCCCGAGCCGGCGCTTGCGGTTCATTTCCCTGATTTCAGGTATCATTTCCGTACCGCTCATCCTGAAACGATCAGGATTCTGGGGCTCAATAACATATATTTTCATTCCGGGTCTGAGTCCCTGCCTTACAACAGTCATTTTTTCATTCGATTCTCCGGGAATAATTACCTGCTTCAGTCCGCTCCGTGTATAGACAAAAGGAATAGAGTCGGGTGTTGAATGAATTGCCTCGGTGGGTATATAAACCGCGTTGTCAATCGATTTTATATTTATCTTGTTGTTGGTGGTCATTGTCGGCCTCAGGTCGGGATCGGTGCCTTCAATCCTGACTATGGTTTCATAAACCTTGGTATCGGAGTTGGATAATGTTTCCCCTATGTTGGCAATGGATTCGATTTTACCCTTCAGCTGTTTCCCGGGGAAGGCGTCCAGAGTGATTTCAACGGGAAGACCGGTTTTAATCTTTCTGATGTCGATTTCAGACACATAGACTTTGGATAACATAACAGACATGTCAGGTATTGTGGCGACAATGCGGTCGTAGGGAGGAACCATTGATCCCACTTTTCTTTTTGCTCCGAGCTGATCCTTGTAATAAACCACCATGCCGTCTTCAGGAGCCCTTACCGTAAACTCGGAAAGCAGCTCTTCAAGCCTTTTGATAGTACCTTCCATCTGGTTAATCTGGAACTGAATATTCAGAATATTCTGCAGAGTCTGAGCCTGCCTCAGAACATAGGATCTTTCTTTCTGTTCGAGAGTTCTTTTTGCTTTGTCGAGGTTAATTTCGGCTTTGCGAATAATATCGGGGGCCTCAAACTGAGAATTACGATATTTCATTTCCGCTTCACCGATAAGAAATATCTGGTTTTTGATGTCGTCGCGGAGACCGGTAAGAACCACGGCGCTGTCGAGTATGCGAAGCTCCAGGTTCGATCTTAAGGTTGTCAGCTGCTCCCTGTAACTCTTCAGGGTGTTGTCGTATTCCGTTTTGTCGAGCTGTGCTATATAATCACCCTTCTTTACAATAGTTCCTTCGGGTACCATGTCGGTTATCCTGAGAGGGGCAAGCCTGATTTCGTCGCCGCTGCTGCTGCCGCCCTGGCTAAGCATGGGTGAAATGGAACCGCTCCTGGCCGATCCGCCTCCGGTTACACCGGCTATGTAGCCCTGGCCGCCCTGACCCCTCATTCCGCCTTCGCCTCCCTGGCCTCTCATTCCGCCTTCACCTCCCTGGCCTTCCTGCTCTCTTTGGCCCTGTTGTCTTTGTTGCTGCTGCTGCTGCTGTTCATCCTGCCTGGCAATGCTTGGTGCAAGAATATCGACAGATTTTTCTGCCATGAGCTCGCCTGTTGCAGAAAGGGAAATCTCAAATTTTCCCTCCTTTACCTCAGTAAAATAATAGGAGTGCTTTCTTGCTGCTGTTATGACATCTAGCAATATCAATGCGAGAACTGCTGAAACAGCTATTATTGCAGTGATTATTATGGTTCTTTTCATCCTGCTTATTATTTGAACGATACAAATTTAATCAAAGGTTCGTGGTGCGGTATATGCTTTTGATATTAATTAACTATTATTAACTACAGACAATAATAACCGGCCGGTTATTCCGCGGGAGTGATTTTTATTATTAAAAAATGTTAATTGAAAATAACGTATATGGGGAATAAATACCTTTGATTAATTGTCTAATAAAATAAATTTAACTTAAAATTTTAAGACTATGAAAAACAGGTTATTCGGAATTATGGCTTTTGCAGTCATGATAGCATTCATTATTCCTGCATCAGCCAGTGGCCAGGCAAAGGCCAATTTTGCCGGTACATGGGCATATAATGCTTCAAAAAGTGATCAGCCTCCGGGTGGCGGCCAGGGTGGCGGCGGAGGTATGAGGGGCGGCTTCGGCGGCGGCGACTTTGTTGCCAAACAGGAAGCAAACCTTCTTACAGTGGAAAGAACCAGAACCGGACAGGACGGACAGACCGTTACCACTACCATGAAATATACCCTTGACGGCAAAGAGAGCGTCAATGCCGGCATGGGTGGACGTGGCGAAAGCAAATCAACCGCTGTCTGGTCAGCCGACGGTAAAACTCTGACCATTACCACTACCCGTGAATTCAACGGCAACACCATGACCTCAAAAGAGGTATGGACGCTTCTTTCACCCACTTCTCTTCAGATTACATCCACTTCGAACACTCCGAATGGCGAAATGACAATGAAGAGGGTTTACGACAAGAAATAAGCAGTTTTAAAATTAACAGGAGGGTGTCTAAAAAGGACACCCTTTCTTTTTTCTCTCCACTTTTTCTTCTCCTCACTTTTCTCTCCCCCTTCTCAAGGAGGAGTCTTCCTGCGGAAGCAGGAAGGAGGGGGTTTAGGTACACAACCACCCCGTCACTGACCTGCGGTCAGCGACACCTTGCATTCGCCCCTCCCGGCCTCCCCAAATGGGGAGGAGAGAAACGTAATTCTCATTATACGCTCCTTCCCCCACCTGGGGGAAGGTCGGGATGGGGGCAAGAACAAAGAGTGTCAACTTTTTTTCAATGTGACACAAAGAAACCATCCCGTCACTGACCTGCGGTCAGAGACACCTTGCATTCGCCCCTCCCGGCCTCCCCAAATGGGAGGAGAGAAACGTAATTCTCATTATACGCTCCTTCCCCCACCTGGGGGAAGGCCGGGATGGGGGCAAAAAACAAACAGTGTCAACTTTTTTCAGGACGATACAGCCCATAATTGTTATCGGGCTTTAACCGAGGGCCTGTTTATGCACAGTCTTCACGGCCCTGCCCGACGGGTCGTTAAGGTTTCTGAATGATGCATCCCAGTCCAGCGCTTCGGGCGTGCTGCAGGCAACTGAAGGAACTGAAGGCACTGTTGCCGCGGCGCTTTCCGATGGAAAATGTTCGCTGAAGATTGAACGGTAGAGGTACTCCTCTTTTGTAAGAGGAGGGTTAACCGGAAATCTGAATTTCGCGGTGCTCATCTGGCGGTCGGTCACCTTCTGGTTTGCCATCTCCTTTAAAGTGTCTATCCAGTTGTAACCCACCCCGTCGGAGAACTGCTCTTTCTGCCTCCAGACCACACTGGCAGGAAGAATATCCTCAAAGGCCTTGCGCAGAATATGTTTTTCCAGTCTGCCGTTCCCGGCCATTTTATCAGACGGGTTGAGGCTCATTGCCACATCGAGGAACTCCTTGTCGAGAAAAGGCACCCTGCCTTCAATGCCCCATGCTGCAAGCGACTTGTTTGCCCTGAGGCAGTCGTAGAGATGGAGCTTGTTCAGTTTCCTGACTGTTTCATCGTGGAACGATTTCGGGTCGGGTGCTTTATGAAAATAAAGGTAACCTCCGAATACTTCATCGGCACCTTCGCCTGTGAGCACCATTTTTACTCCCATCGATTTAATCACTCTTGCCAGCAGGTACATCGGGGTGGAGGCTCTTACTGTTGTGACGTCGTATGTTTCAAGATGATATATTACGTCGCTTATCGCGTCGAGTCCTTCCTGAATGGTGAAAATGATTTCATGGTGAACGGTTCCTATGTGTTCTGCTACCTTTTTTGCGGCAGCGAGGTCGGGCGATCCCTTCAGTCCGACAGAGAAAGAGTGCAGCTGGGGCCACCATGCCTCCTTCATATCGTTCGTTTCAATGCGCATGGCAGAAAACTTCTTCGCTACAGCCGAAATAATGGATGAATCAAGACCTCCCGAAAGAAGGACTGCATACGGAACATCCGACATAAGCTGCCTGTGAACGGCATCCTCAAGTGCTCTCCTGAGTTCCGCGATATCGCTTGTGTTATCTCTCACGGCATCGTAGGTGAGCCAGCCCGGGTTGTACCATCTCTTTTCCGTACCGTCGCTGCTGAGAAGATAATGTCCGGGAGGAAAAGTTTCAATCCTGGGGCATATTCCTTCGAGAGCCTTAAGCTCCGAGGCAATATAGAAATTGCCGTTTTTATCCCATCCCTTGTAAAGAGGAACGATGCCGATATGATCGCGCGCTATGAAGTAAACATCTTTCTCGCTGTCGTAGAGCGCAAAGGCAAATATGCCGTTAAGTTCATTGAGGAAATCCACTCCTTTCTCCCTGTAGAGGGCAAGGATCACTTCACAGTCGGATTTCGTCAGGAAGTCATACTTTATGTTCAGTTTTTTTCTTAGTTCCCGGTGGTTGTATATTTCCCCGTTTATTGCGAGTATCAGTTTCCCGTCGCTGCTTTTGAGTGGCTGTGCACCCGATACCGGGTCAACTATAGCCAGCCTTTCATGGGCCAGTATCACTTTATCGCTGCAGTATATGCCCGACCAGTCGGGACCCCTGTGCCTGACTTTTTTTGCCATGGAAAGCACCTGTGGCCTCAGATCACTGTAATTCTGTTTTAAATCAAAAACTCCTATAATGCCGCACATAAAAATTTACAGATTAAAAATATTAAGCAAAAATAATCATTAAATATTAAAATACAAGCTAAAATGTAAAAAAATAAATATGTGTAAAATAAATATGCAGTATATGTATTGAATTATGATTTATATCATAATATTGATTTAAAGTTTTTTCGTTATCCGTCTTTTGTGGTATATTGGCGGGAAAAATGGATATCAGGTTCAGAAATATTCCCTGCGAAACAGATATCGCCCGCATTCGTGAAATAGTCGAATCGACAGATTTTTTTTATGATCATGAAGTGAAGGTTGCGGTTGAGCTGGTGGAGGAGCGTTTGAATAAGGGGGAAGCTTCGGGTTATTATTTTGTGTTTGCGGAGGTTAACGGAGTTACTGCAGCTTACACATGTTTCGGGCATGATGAGATGACGAAATCAAGCTTCGAGCTTTACTGGATTGTAACGCATAATTCTTTCAGGGGTCAGGGTATCGGCAGGTTGCTGCTCGAGGAGACCTACAGGCATATCCGCGAAATGGGAGGCACCCTGGTGGTTGCCGAGACTTCCGGCCGGCCCTGGTACGAACCTACCCGGGCATTTTACCGTAGTGTGGGTTATACCCTTGAGGCCGTTATAAAAGACTACTACGACGTGGGGGATGACAAATGCTTCTATGTGAAGAGGCTTGAATAAGGTCTTGCGGTCAGGCCTGTCCAGACCGTAGTGTCTGGAGTTTCATTTCACTCAACTTTTGCCCCTGACACTGCGGTCAGGGTTTCGTTGAATTTATCCCGCGAAGCGGGGCTCAACTTTCTCCTTTATTTAAGGTCTGATACACCTGAAGGCCACCTGCTGTTGCTCCGGCAGGAGCAATATATCATTAACCGCGGGCGCAGCCCGTGGTGAGAAACCACCTATACCGCTGCAACCCTGAAAGGGTTGAATACTCCATATCCCCTCCGGGGAATTTAAATGGATGATTAATCCCATTGGGCTATAAGACCTTAACCCCTACGGGGTACAAGTCAAGAGTAAATTTCGGGTTCAGGGTTCCTGTATACGGAATTAGATTCCGGAGATTTTCTTATTGCCCGTAGGGTATAAGGTTTTGTAATAGATAATGAAAAAAAAGATTGTTTTTTACCTCGTAGAGGTTAAGGATAATTACTTATACTTTCTTTGACTGCCCAAAGAACCGGGCCTCTGGCAAAGCGAAGTTTTGACAGGGGCGGGCCCGACGGAGTCAAAGTAACAAAGAAAAGGCAGCCGCAAATCTTTTTTTGAAAACTTCTTTATTCTGAGCTCCGGAAGAGCGAAATGTTTGTAACAAAACGTTTCAAATCACCCCCAAACCCCCTGAAAGGGGGCTTGAATATCTTTCATTTCTAAATAAATAGCTCCCTAGGAGCGGCATGTTTGTAGCAAGGTATTCAAATAATTATTGGCGCCGGGACGAGATGTTTTTTGAAAACGGAATCTTAATACCCGGCGCAGATGAGAATAGACAAAAGATATCCACCCAAAGTCAATGCCTGAATAACAATGTTCTTTTTGCTCTGCGCTCTCCCGATTTTCGGGACTCATCTTCGCTTCGCGCGCCCTGCGCTCTGAGCTCTGAGCCTTCCAGTTTT
>JARKQN010000116.1 GCA_029974835.1 Bacteroidales bacterium | reverse complement strand
ACCAGGTGGCAGTAGCACTTTTCTGTCCCGTTGTTGACAGAAACATCAGAAGGAATGAGGTCCTGATTTACGGAGGAGGTGTCCATCTTTCAAAAGAGGTGCTGATCAGAAAAGACGGTTCGACGGTGTTTGGTGAGATTGCCTTTCCTGCCGAAAAAGGGTGGCATTTTCCGGAAGAAAGGATATTTCTGACAAGGATAACCCAGGAGCATGGAATAATAAGTGTACCGGGGAATATGATAAATCGTTTCTCTCCGGGAGATCTTGTTGCGGTAATTCCCGTTCACTCCTGCATGACAGCCGATGCCAACAGAAAATATCTCACCCTCGGTGGTGATGAGATAGATGATTTTTCGCCAAAATAAAATATAATGATTATACTGATTACAGCACGGGAAGGATACTTCTCCGGCTGTGTATTGCCCTGTAAGTACAGAAAAGACTGATTTTGTAAATTGAAAAAAGCCAGAGGGAGACTTTTGCCGAATCGAGTCTTATTTCCATTCTTTCGCGGTATCGCATAAATAATGCTGACAGCAGCGGCGTAAGCCTTAGAAATTCGAGCTTCTTATACAATCCCAGGAGTCTGACAGATTCCGAGAATGTTTTCTTGTCGGTTACCTTATCGTAAAGAAGGGAGAGGTTTTCTATACCGAGCCTTGTTTTATTAAGAAAATCGCGGTTGGATTCCAATCCTTCATGAAGGAGCCCGTTATCGATATGATATACATTGATCCCTGCTTTTTTAAGCTGGTAGCCCAGCAATGTATCCTCATGACCGTATTGCCTGAGCTCTTCGTTAAAACGTATCTTCCTGATTATCTCCTTTTCTATTATAAAGTTGAATGAGGAGAACGAGGCATGAGGTCTTCTGTTTCTTTCCGATGCTTTGCGCTGCTCCCGGTATCTTCCGTATGTCCATCTGAGAAGTACGTCAGGATCTCCCGGGGGAATATTATGATAGAGAACTCCTCCGCAGATAACCTTGTATTTTCCGACGTATGGAAGCCATTTCCTGAGCCAGATCTCGCCGGTGACAGATGCAGGTACCATTGTATCCGCATCAATAAACAGAAGATAGTCTCCTTTGGCTTCCAGTGCCATTTTATTGCGAATGGCTGCCCTGCCGATATTTTTCTCGGAAACAACAAGTTTAACCCCTTCCCCTTCAAGTTTCGTGTATTTCTCCCTGTAATCGGGAGTGGATCCATCATCTCCGATAATGATCTCACAAAACTCCGGAACTTTTTTAATTCCGTCCTTCATAGTATGCACCAATGCAACTATGTCCCAATTGTTTACCGGAATAAGTATTGATATCATAATCCCTTCATCCCCGTAATATACCAATCAAATGTACAATTTATTTCTGAATCCCTGACAATATTCGTTTTGGCAAAGTTATTGCATTAACTAATTTTGTTGCGTTGAATTATGACAATGAGACAGATTTCATTATTCCTGTTTCTCCTTATAACGACCACTCTTTGCAGCCAGGAGAAAAAAGGTTACTCGATTGACCTGAAAATAAATGGCTTGCGCGATTCAACCATTTATCTGGCCTATCATCTTGGCGACAAGCAATACCTGAAAGATACAATAATACTCGATAACGAAGGCCGTGCGGAAATAAGCGGGGAAGAGCCGTTACCTCAGGGTATTTACATGATAGTGCTTCCGGGCAGGAAGTACTTTGAGATACTGATTTCATCGGACCAGGTTTTCAGGGTGAGCTGCTCATACCCCGATTATTTCTCAACTCTGAAATTCGAAGGTTCCGCCGAGAATTCAGCTTTTATGGATTACCAGAAGGAATGGGTTAAGCTTCAGGCAAAAGCTGCATCACTAAACGAGAGATATCAGAAGAACAGGAATAACAGCGACTCTTTAAAGATTCTTGCCGATGCCAGAATAAAACACGAGGAGGAGATGAAACAGTTTCTGAGGGATGTCTCCGACCGTAACAAAGGCTCCATGCTGGGCATGCTTGTAAAATCAATTATACCTCCCGAAATACCAAAGTTTGATATTCCCGCCGGGACAAAAAATCCGGATTCGGTAAGGTACTTTATGACATATCTTTATAACAAAAACCATTACTTTGACAATATTGATTTCTCGGATGAAAGAATTTTAAGGACCCCAATTCTTCATTCCAGGCTTAATTCGTTCTTTACCAATGTGGTAATACAGCTTGCTGATTCTGTCAACAAGGAAATTGACAGGGTAATTTCCCTTGCTTCATCAAACTATAAGGTATTCCAGTATGTCTGCGTTTACCTCTTCAATCATTTCCGCGAAAGCGAGATAATGGGACATGATGCGGTTGTCGTTAAGCTGGCCGATGAAATCTATCTATCAGGAAAAGCTGACTGGACAACACAGGAATGGAGGGATAACCTGAAAAAAGAGGTCGACAGGATAAGGCCGAACCTTATAGGCGTGAAGGCTCATGATCTTGTAATGAACACTTTCAACAATGTGTATGTATCCCTGTATGATATCAAAAAGGATTTCACCATTCTTCTTTTCTGGGAACCTGACTGCGGACATTGCAGGGAGGCGGTGCCCAAACTGAGGGATTATTACGAAAAGTACAGGGACAAGGGGGTGGAGGTATTTGCGGTCTGTACCCAGCCGGATAGAGATAAATGGGAGAAATACATTCAGGAAAACAGGCTTACATGGATAAACGGGTGGGACCCTTCGAGGATAACACGATATGATTATTATTACAATATTAATTCCACACCTATTATATATATCCTCGACAGGGATAAGAAAATCATAGCAAAGAAACTCCCCGTAGAGTCTGTCGAATCGTTTATAAATGATTACAGGAAGTTCAACCGCTGAGAAGACCGGTCATGTTGTTTTTTCTGTTCTCCGAGCCATTTACCCGTATCGTAAAGATTTTCCAGGATAACCTCTTCTGAATTTTCCTTATTTCTGCAGATCCATTTTCTTTCCTGACTTCCATCCCTGATTTCAATTCGCAAAGGTGCCTCGGTGCTGACCGGATGAAAACCTGTCCGCTGCACTGTCCGGCAGGTCCAGAGCCTGACAGCCCCTTCGGCTCCTGTTACCTGAACGGTGCCTGTCATCTGCCTTAGAAAAGAGACTGTGGCATCTTCCGGGTTAAATTTCAAACCCGGGTCATCAAAGAGCAGATTCAGGGTACCGTTAAGAGCCAGGTCTTCGGGAGCGCCTTCCGCAACTTCTTTTTCAGTAAGAAGCAGCATACGTCCGCAAATGCCGAATACGGACTGCAAATCGTGTGTTGAGAAGATTACGGTTCTGCCCTCCTCTTCGGCAAGCCTCCTGAGCAGATCTGTAATTTCATATCTGCTTTTTATATCAAGAAAAGCTGTGGGTTCATCGAGAATGATCAACGGCGTATCCTGTGCAACCACACGTCCTATCATGGCCCTTTGTCTTTCGCCATCGGAAAGTTCTTCCACATAACGTTCACAGAGGTTACGGAGACCTGTACTTTCAATGGCATATTCCACTCTGCTGTAGTCATGGTCGTCAAGAGTGCCTGTCCAGGAGGTGTGAGGGTACCTGCCGAGCTTAACAAGTTCGGAAACCTTCATTCCGGGTACCTTTACATCACCGGTAGCCACAAAGCCTGTTTTCAGCGCCAGTTCGGTCCGTTTGAACTTTGTCATGTCTTTCCCGTCGATGTAAATTGTACCTCCCAGGGGCTTAAGTATGCCGGCGAGTGTTTTCAGTAACGTACTCTTTCCCGATCCGTTTCTTCCCGCAACAGCGATCATTTCTCCCCTGCCGGCCGAAAATGATACCGGCGGCAGCAGTGGTTTGCTCACCCTTCCGCTGTATCCAATAAGCAGTGAGTCGGTTTTAACCAGAATATCTTTTAAGGCATCATTCATACGCTGAACCTGTATTCCCTGTTCTTCAGAATTACCCATATAATAACAGGTATTCCGGTAAGAGAGGTGATGGCATTTACCGGCAGAATTTTGTCAGAGCCCGGCATCTGCGAGATTATGTCGCTGAGAAGAAGTATCGAGCTTCCGGCAAGAATTGAAGCCGGAAGCAGGATTCGGTGTTCTGATGTTCTAAGGAAAAATTTCACAATATGAGGCACTGCGATACCTATAAACCCTATTGGTCCGCAGAAGGCTGTTACAGTGCCGGCGAGGAGGCTTGTGGAAGAAAAGATCAGAACCCTGGCCGTTGTGAGATTTGTTCCGAGGGTTGAGGCATAAGCCTCCCCCAGAAGAAGTGCGTTAAGCATTTTCGAGGATACCAGTGCCAGAGCAAGGCCTGCAAGCACGCACAGGGCCATTACACGAAGCTGCCCGGAATCAACATTCCCGAGGCTGCCCATGGTCCATATAACATAAGATTTCAGCATGGTTTCGGAACTGAAATACTGCATGATACTCACCACTGCCGAAATACCGGAAGAGAGCATAATACCTATGATCAGAACAGTCAGAATATCTTTTATCCTCATTGAAATAAACATGATCAGCATCATAATTGCTCCTGCCCCGATCCATGATGCTGCAGCGATAAGCCACGCCCCTGAGGCCTTTACAGCGGAGACGGGGATAAATGATGAAAAGCCCAGCAGTACAACCGCAACTCCCAGGCTTGCACCGGAACTGATGCCAAGAACGTACGGACCGGCCAGCGGATTGCGGAATATTGTCTGCATCAGGAGGCCGCTTACCGAAAGGGCTGCACCGGCAAGAATAGCCGTAAAAGCCTTGGGCAGCCTGAAACTGAAGATAATTAAACCGGCGAGGTCATCCCTGTCTTTTAAAGCTCCCGCTATTTCGCGTAAGGAAAGGCTTACCGAGCCGAGAATAATATCGAGGAGAAAAAGCAACAGGAGTGTCAGCGTAAGATATACGAATACCCTTGCATATTTGGTACCGTTTACATTTACATCTGAAAGTTCTTTTCCCATTGGTGTCAATTAATCTTTAAGCTTACGGTAATAAACCGGTTCATACCCTTTGAATATTCCGGGGTGGAGAATAGATGCAACATCCCTGAGTATTATATGGGGAGAGATTGCTCCGCTCTCCCAGTAGTCATTTCCTCCACCCGGCAGAGATCTCCTGTTGTTATTATAAACCTTTCCCTCTCTGACCGGCCTTAATCCGGCCAGCCTCTCATCGAGGGAAATAATTTCACTGATATCAGTTGCATTTCCTGCATTTAACCAGAACCCGGCTTCGGAAGCTTTTACGAATACATTCTCAAGGCTCATCGGAACTGCGTAGTCTGATTTAAGATCTTCCCAGATGTAGCGACCTCCTGCATCTTTAATAAGATTGCTGATATATGAATTCCCGGGGGAAATATACCAGGCATTCTGCCATGGTAGCCCCAGCAGCACTTTCGGAGCATCCTGAATGTATTTTTTCACCGAATCGCGTATATTACTGTAATCTGATTCTATCTTCCTGAACAGTGAATCAGCCTTCCCCTCCAGGCAGAAAAGAGCTCCGAATAATTTTATCCATTCTGCTTTGGAAAGCGGATGTTCCTCGAGATAATCGGCATTATAGATAACTTTAATGCCGGCCTCTTCCGGCATCTTCAGGTAACCCGCCGACTCGCTGCCGATTCCGTAGGCAATAATAAGGTCTGGTTTTATTTTTAAAAGTAACTCCCGGTTAAGATTTTCTTCGTACCCTGTTTCCAAAATCAGGCCATCCTTTATCCTTCTCCGGATATCTTCATTATAAACATAACCGGTCCCGGAGATACCTTTAATGGCGTCCTGCTTACCAAGAGCGGTCATCATTTCAATATAGGTGGTTGACATTAATACAATCCGGTCAACCGGTGTAAAAATTATTTCTGAATCATCCTTACCTGCCGGTACAGATTCTCCTTTTTTAACCAGGAAATACTCAAACTTCAGATCTGATGCCCTCTGCCACGGATTTATTATCTCAATTTTTGTAAAGCCTTCATGCACGGTAATATTCAGGTGTTCTGCATATTTTATAATGTCACCTCTCTCCTTTTCATCATGGTTATCCGCAGGCGGTCCTGAGTGGCAGCCTGAACAGATCATCAGCATCAGGCACAGAAACACAGATATTTCATTGAAAATTCTCATTGGCAGTGAGGCTCATTTCTTTTTGTATCTGAAACACATATTTCCCGGGATTATACCCGCTCTCGCCGAGTCAATGATATCACCCCTGCTGTCGGCAACAAGCAGGTATCCCTTTTGCTGATAATCAAGCGCGTTAGTGACAAACAACCGGCCACCTGCCGGATCTTTTGCTATTCTGTAGAAGGTTCTTCCCGAGGCCCGGATAAAAGGTTCGCTGGGTAATCCGGAAGAATTAACGGGCAACCTCCAGACTGACCGGTCGATATAATAGAGTGTATCGCCGCTCCTGTTAATAACCAGCGATGAAGGATACGAATTACCTGAATCAAAGGTGAATGTTTTGCTTACAGTCAGCAAATCAGGATCAATAACATTTATCTCCGGGAGAAACCCGCCGCTGTATCCGCCGGTGCAAAGAACCCAGAGCATACCCGACTTGTCAAAAGCCATGCTCTCAGGTTCCATGCCCACCTCCACGCTGCCTGTAACTTCATGGGTATATGTATTAATTACGATCACCTCATTACCTCCGACCCAGCAGGAGACATAAGCCATACCGCCTTTCATCACAATAGCTTCCGTAGTCCTTCCGGTTTCAATATGCCGGGTTATTTTATAACCTGTAATATCGACCACACTGATCTTTGTACTGTAAAGACTTGACACATAAGCTTCGGAATCATTTATGAAGCATATCTGACGCGGTGATACCAGTCCGGTTATTACACCTGCTGTTTTAAATGTTCTGCAATCGACAACCTCGATCTTATTGGAATTGTTTACTACAATAAAAGCCCTGTCGTCATGAATTGCTATGAAATTAGGGACATCACCTGCAGGCCGGCCATTTGTCCGGGAAAAGATTTCGTTATAGATTTTCAGAGAATCAAATGAATAAAATGAGACTGACCCGTTGCCCCACATGAAGTTTCCTTCGTTTGCAATAAATATACCATCCCCCTGCGGCAACAGACAGAAGTCTGACGGATCATCCATTCCGGGTTTACAGCCGGAGAGAATCAGAGCCAGAGCTGACAAGCCCGCAAATATCTCTTTCTTCATTTTCTGAACCTGTATTCAAAACTGAGATGCCAGGCAAAGCCCTGCATCGGATAATAACTTACCAGTTCATAATTGACATCCAGAAGGTTTTCCATTCTCAGTCTGATAACATAACCCTGTTTACCCTTTTTCAGGTCTAAGCCGGTTTCAAGGTTTAAAAGTGCGAATGGTTTCAGATGTTGTGCATTGTCGGTTGTGATAAATCTTTTTCCGGTATAGCCCGCATCAAACGCTCCGAAGAATGATTTATATTTTACTCCGGCTTTCCCGCTGCATTCGATTTCAGGCACATATATTACCTGGTTGCCTTTCATATCTGGTCCCCCCGACATATAGACCGATTTTGTATAAGACATAAATCCCTTAAAACTCCATGAAGCCGGTCCGGCAGAACCCGATAAGCCCCAGTTTATTTCAGTACCCAAGATATTTACATCTCTGATATTGGAAGGACTCCAGTAACCGTTTTCCCCCGGCAGCCATTGTATCATATCCCTTATGACCGATGAATATATGGTAAGTTCGCTGCTCATATTCAAACCATTGCCAGTAATGTGCCTGAAACCTGTATTCACTTCTCCCGAATGAGAGTACTCATTCCTTATTTCCGGATTGCCCCCGGGAACCCAGTACAAATCGTTAAGGGCAGGAGTTCTGGAGTTCCTTGAAAAGTTCGTCTTAATCCAGGAATCTTTTCTGCCCGACAGAAAGTAATTCCAGCCGGCCGAAAAATCAGGTAACTGTAACTTATTATCGAAGGCGGTTTCGCGCACCAGCAGGGTAACAGATGACCTTTTACCCTGATTGCTGGTAAGGGCGGAACCGAATGAAAAGACATTTTTGTTTTTCTGCCCGCCATCATAGTTCACCGACCTTACAACGCTGTATTCTTCCGAAACAAAGATCCTTATTCCCAGATTGCCGCCGGCTTTAAGGTCATTTGTACCTTTAAAGGTATAAGTTGCTGATTTGTTATCCGAAATTACAGACGAAAGGGTGTTGACATATTTAAGTCTGTCACCTGTGACTCCTGCCGTAAAGCTGTAAGATTTTTCTCCGGAAGTTATCTTATGATTAATAACGGCCCTTACAGATTCATCCTTCTGATTTTCCGGGAATCCTGTTCCTGAAACCAGGATGCTTGACGGCAGGTTACGGTCTGATGCCTGGAGCCATAAAGCTGCACAGGTTACCGATTTCCCGCTTCTCCAGGAAGCTTCCTGCATTACGGAATTCATCACGGTTTCGGCGTTGCTGCGACGTTCACGTACCGGGTCGGGGTATAATGCGTAATTAAGATAACGGTAATTGTTATCAGCTTTTTCCGAGAATATTCTGGCAGAATAACTGAAATTCTTCCCTCCCGAAGAAACCATGGTATTGCCGGAAAGCAGTCCGTATCTCCCCGCAAGACCCGACACGGAAATTTCCAGCGGGGTATTCCAGCGTGGCTCTGTTGTCAGGTTGAGGTTGCCTCCGAAGCTTCCCCCCCCTGAAAACATGGAAGCCCCTCCGTATTCCACAGTCAGGTGATCGGCGAACAGCGACGGAATAAGCGATAAATCCGACTGCCCGGCCATGGGTGATGAAAGTGAAAGACCGTTCCATGTAATTGTTGTATGAACGGCCGCCGTCCCCCTTAATGATACGGTCGAAAGTCCTCCGGGTCCGTATTTCTTAGTATAGACGGGAACAGCCTCAGCAAGAAGATCTGTCACTCTCGAGAATCTTTTCTCTGCAATAAGAGTGCTGTCGGTTTCATAACGGCTGAATGGAGAGGTGAAAGAAATACTTCTGACAGCAGAAATAATAACCTCCCTGATTTTTATTGTATCGGATGAAGTTAAATCCTGGGCACATAATAACCCGGATATGAATTGTATTAAAACAGATATTTTAAATATCTTCTTCACTTCAGTATATAATCAGCCTGGTGAAATATTTTTTATTGTTACATGTAATACTGAGAAAATATATTCCCGGTGCAATACCCTGAATATCCAGCTCATCTCTGACGCTGTTCAAAACCCATCTTCCGATAACAGACCCGGTTATCCCGGACAGCGTAATTGTTTTCCGGGCATTGTCAGATGAATTGATAAACAACCTTGTTGAAGCCGGATTCGGGAAAACCTCAAATCCATGTCCGGATTCTTCCTCCCGGTCTGAACTTGGGGTTTTCAGCACAGCCACGGCATCAAGGTCAAAACCTGATTGCGGAAAAGGAGTCGGCCAGGGATCATTTATTCTGGTTCCGTATGAGTCGTAGGAAGCGTAGGCATGATTGACGGAGCCGATACAGTCGACAATCTTAATAAAGTTAACATTGTTAATATCTATACCCGACGAATCGCGCAGAACGGCAAGGTCGAACGGGGTTCCGTAATATGCCGGGTATTTTCCTGCGAGGTTATGGATCAGTTGAGGATCCGACAAGCCGAAAGCCCCTGTCTGAACATCTGTCTGAATAAGAGATCTTGCAGGGAACCTTACCCATCTGATGCTGTCGGTGCTTGCTTCCACAAAGGCAAATTCAAGGAACCGGCCGTCGAAGGAGTTCTCAAAAACGGCAAAGTCATCACCTTCAATATCAAATACAGGTTCGGAGAACCCTACTACCGCATAGCCTGAATCGCCAAGGCTTACGGTTATGTTATCGGCCCTGCCCAGGCATGACACGTCATCACCTGCAGATGCCCGTCCTGCAGACTTGTCAGAAATATTGACATAGCCCCTCCGTACAATACATTTCACCGCCCAGCCTTTAATGGCCGGAGAATTAAAATAAACAGCTTCCCCTGACGCAATCTGGCCAAAAGTTTCATTAACCGGCAAAAAGAGGTTAAAAAGCACAAACAATATAACCTGGCAGGGAAATTTCATTCTACGGTTTTCTCAAGAACAGAAATAATATTGTCAATGCAGAAGTAGGCGGGTGTGTTTATACCCCAGTCTCCCGTATCGCTCGACGACATTTCAATCTTCAGAGCCTTTATAAAACCGAAGGCACTGAGATCAATGGAAGTCCAGGCATTGGCTATATAGTCTTTTTTACTGTCGTCGAACCTGAAATCGGCAAGATAAACATCAACATACCCGACATCAGTTCCCTGCTGGTTAATTGCCGTTAACGTAATCTTAAACCAGTCGGGGTCATTACCGGAATCCCCGCCAAACTTCTTATTAAAAAGAGATCCGTATTTCATAGCCTTGAAGGCATAGGTTGTATTGCATAAGGCGACTCCTGTCACTTTTGCAGGAACATTGAATTTAATTGTATCGGGAACGCCCATATAGTAATATACACCGTATTTTGATGAGCCGTCAGCGCCTGAACCTGCTATCGAGCTGAACTGGTTGGTGTAGTCGCCTGTGATTGTATCCATGTGATTTGTATAAGAGAAACCTGACCAGGCCTGGAAATCGGCATTAAAGTTGTTTGGAAAGAACAGGTTGCCGGAAGTGAACCCGCCGGAGCCGTCCGATCCGTTCCATACGCCAGATGCGTCAAGTGGGAGTTCCTCGAAATCCACCTTATCGGTTACCGGCTTCTCCTTCTCGCATGAAGCTGCCAGGAAGCCAATGACAAGAAACAGTGACAGTACAAATCTTTTTTTCAGTTGCATAAGAATACTTTTTAAGATTAAACAATAATTTAATTCTTATCAATATTCTTAACTGCCAGGAGATTAAGTTTGGAATCATAATGATTCTGCGCTTTTCTTCCCGAAAGCTTAGAACTATTGAATTTCAATGGCAGGTCTTCTGACTTGTCCCGTTCCCCGGAGCCTTCCCATCCTCTTTTTTAACGGACAGTGGCAGGTTTCCGGGAAAACTGACCGCACAGCGGCCGGGCATCACAGCAGCGGGTACTGTTACGGATTCATACCGTATTCCCTCTTGACTGCAGCGTCATCTCTGCAGTGCACCATTGAGTACAAATGTAAATTTTTATCGGAAATTATCCGGAGTAACCCCTGTTTAATTTTATAAACAACTGTTAAGAAATTGCAATCAGCCTGTAATGCAATGATTATCCGGAAGATGCAGCAGTAACGGTTATTATTTGCCCCTGACTGTGACTTTGATTGAGGTGGTATCGTCCGGTTTGACGGCGAAAAAGCTGATATGAGCCAGGATATTCCTTTCATCGGTGCGGTTGCCTGTGACAAGCCAGTAGTTACCGGCAGGCAGAGCAAGTTCTCCATCAAATGAGGTCACAGGTAAATCGTAATCATACTCAAGAGTTGAAAAGCGGCCATTTTCGTATCTGCCTATGGTAAAATGTTTATAGTATTGCGGAACAAAATCCTTATGTCCGTTTTCAATTTTCAGGAATCCTTTACCCTGAGGTCTTATTTCATCAGAAAAATAAACATCGTTCCATTCACCTCTATAGAAATACCGGGGCCTTCCTGTTCCATTGCCGATTTTTGCAGGGACACCTGCCGACCTGCACAGAGCAACAAAATAGATTTTCCTTGAATGATCATCGGCAATCTTAAGTTCATGAGTACCTCTGGGGGATAACGGAGTGCCGTAGTTATTGCGCGTATTATCGTGCCGGATAGCTGAATTTACATATTCAACGATAAATTCAGGGTTTTCCCTTCCTTTCTTTCTGAAATCTTCCGTAAGATTCTCAGCAAAATATTTTCTCCAGCCGCTCAGTAGTTCATCAGCGATACGCGGGTTAAGTAAATATTTCAGGTAAATCTCCTCACTGCAGTAGTTTTTCCATTCTTCTCCCGGTGGAAGATACATAAGATGGCCTGCAAGCACTTCCGCCGGAGTATCGCGCAGATCCTTCTCCGAAACCTGTTCCAGGATGGCAAGCTTACTGCTCAGCGGAATCTCAGGAAATCCCTTAAGGAGTTTAACAATTTCATTGTAATTTCCGGCAGATTTCTTTATCAGGGATTTTACGGTCCTGATATCGGCCCCGGCTGCAGCTGCCATTTTTCCGGCTTCTTCTTCGCTCATCCAGGTTTTTATTTTTTCTTCTCTCAGACTGTCCTCCAAAGACAATCTCCTCTTGTTTATTGCCTTAATATCTTCGGGTAACTCCGGAATTACGGCAGATCCGGCAGGTACGGTAATATCTATGTCAATCTCACCCGAATCAGGAGGCAACATTACAGGAGTAAGGATCACAGTATCTTTCTCATCAGGCCGGATAATCCTGAAATCATACCCATCGGCTGAGGATGCCCACAACAGAAAATCCCCGTATCCTGTTTCGAATGTCAGCACACCGTCACTGGCAGGTTTCAGGGTTGCAACAGGATAGAATTCTGCATAATTAAAAATCCCTATATCAACCTCAGCATCGTCGGGGTCTGAATTGGGAAGGTTAACCCTGGCTGTTATCTTCCTCGTTGGCGCATATGAAGGAAGTATATTGACCACGGAATAATTTCTGTTTACAGAGATAACGTTTTTCCCGGTTGAAGGATGGCCGAAAGGTTTTGCATGAATCAGCATCGACCTGCTTGCCGCATCGGTAAACCATCCCCTGTTCAGGTAAGGTTCAGGTTCACATGCACCCATATATTTCCATTCTCCGTTGATCCATACCTCTACCCAGGCATGATTATCGTCGGTGTGGGACCATCTTGGGGCATAAACCTGACGGGCGGGAAGGCAGGCTGTCCGCAGGGCCGAAACCGTTAAAACGGATTCTTCGCCGCACCTGCCTCTTGCAGATAAAATGGTCGAAACCGGTCCTGATGTTCTTGAATCTGACGGCTGGTACGTGACCTTCTCGTGGCACCAGTGGTTTATTTCCAGAGCGGCCTCTTCGGCATTGAGACCTTTAATCCTTTGCATGATCTCCCGGTAACAGACAATCCTGAATGAATCAAGGTTTTCGTTGTTTACCCTAAGCGGCAGAACATAACGGAGGAAAATATCATCGGGCAGGGTTCTTCCCCATTCCGTTTCCTTTCTGGCTTTAATGGCCAGCGAAACATTGTCAAGAAAAAACCTGCCGTTATAATCGGCAAGGTCCGACAAAGGCATAAATGCATAAAGGTATTTCAGAGCCTCTTTTTCTTCCGCAGAGAGATTCCCGCTGAATATCTCAAACAGCTGTTGCTGTCTTTCAGAAGCCGTATTCTTCGTATCTCTGAAACCGGATTCTATCTTTTTTCTCAGAGCGGGATCTTTTATAAGATTTTTTCTGGCACAACCTGATGCCGTAATTAAAAGTATCAACGCCAGGGTAGAAAAGAGTTCCTTCAATTTAACATGTTTATATTGTACCGCATGACTTTCTTACAATCAGCGAAGGCTGGATGCTCACCTGTCTCCTGTATTTGCTTTTACCGGAATTCTTTATTTCCGCCCAAATAATATTTGCCGCTTTTAAAGAAAGTCCGGCAAGTGGTCTTTTCAGAGCCGTTACAGGAGGAAAAGCGAATTCAAAACCGGGAGAATCCTCATAAGATATCAGTGCGACATCCTGTGGAATCCTTATCTTCTTGTTTCCCAGCGATTTCATCAACGGATAAACCAAGGCGGAGTTCATAACCAATATTGCCTGGATGCTCTGCGGTGGCCTCAGATATTTCTCAAGAAGGCTGAAATCGATACCTTCGTCAGACGAGTATTCATTAATTATCTCAACTGCAGGTCTGGAACGGTTTCCGGTAATTGTTTCAAGAGCCAATGAGAATTCCCTGATGGTTTTCTCGTTTTGTTTATGGGTATCTCCGGCCGAAAGTATCAGAAGTCTTTCATAACCGAGGCCTGCGAAATGTGTTGCCAAAAGGTTATTGCCTGCCTGCCTGTCGGTAATTACGGTATTGACCCTGTACTTATCGGTAGTTTTTTCAAGGAGAACGAACGGAAATTCTTCATCCTTAAGGGTTCTTATGGTTTTATCATCTGCAGCCTCACCGTAGAGAATAAGTCCGCTGAAGAATTTTCTGAACGAATTAACGAACCGGTTAAAGCGGCTGTCGTCAGTGTCGCGCATTATTACCGTGAAGCCGACGCCGATACTTTCGAACGCTTTCTGTAAATACCCTGTAAGCTCAAAGACATGAGGTTCGTGCAGAGACGGCACCACCATTCCTATTATACCGGGTTGGATTTCAACCGGATAATCGGTCTTTTTTTCAGCACCGGTATCAAAAAGCCCCATTTGCCGGGCCATTGCAAGAACTCTCTCCCGAGTCTCCTTCTTAATGCCGTACTGGTCTGATTTATTGTTCAGTACCAGAGAAACCAGAGTACATGATACTCCCAACCTTTCGGCTAAATCTTTGTTTTTTACTTTTTTCCCCATTTCCCGTAATTAGATTGATAAATTTAGAAAATTATTAAATATAAACCCATAAGTGTCTAATAATTAACATAAATTAATACAAAAATATCTTCCTGATTATCCGATATCAAATTAGTACCGGATTTAATTCCCCTGTTATTCGGTCATGCATTCAATCATAATTCGATTGTAACGCTGCCATGACCTTTTTTTGTTCAGCGTTCAGCGTTTAGCGTTCAGCGTTCAGCGTTCAGCGTTTAGCGTTTATATTGAATACCCCTGGCTTTAGCAGCTTCTTCAAGTCTCTGCTGCCACCTCGATTTCTTCAAAGGTTTCTTCTTGTTTTCCTCAAGCCGCGCCAGAACTTCCTCAGCGTTTATGAATCTCTTTGAAATCATATTCTGTCCGTAAGTCAGTATGTTAGCAAGGAAATAGTAATAGGTCAATCCGGCGGAGAAATTATTCAGAATAAGCATAAACATTACAGGCATCATGTACATCATTACCTTCATTCCGGGTTGATCCTGGCCCGGTGTCTGCCCCGACATTTTCATTGTGAGTATTGTGGAGGCAGTCATGAGCAGAGTGAAAAGGCTTACATGATTTCCGTATATGGGAATGGTAAACGGCAATGTAAGAATTGAATCGTAGGTGGACAGGTCTTTTGCCCAGAGAAATGCTTCCTGTCTTAATTCGATTGAAGTAGGAAAGAACCTGAACATTGCAAAAAGAATGGGGAATTGCAGCAGTGTGGGGAGGCATCCTCCGAGAGGATTTATGCCGGCCCTTTTATAAAGTTCCATTGTGGCCTGCTGCTTTTTCATTGCATCTTCCCTGTGCGGGTATTTTTTGGAAATTTCGTCAACCAGCGGTTTCAGCACCTGCATTTTTGCCTGAGACTGGTATGACTTGAACGTAAGGGGGAACAGTATGATTTTGATTATTATAGTCAGGATAAGAATAATTATACCGTAATTTCCTATGTACTTGTTCAACCAGTTAAATATGGGGATGATCAGGTACTGGTTTATCCATCTGATAATGTTTTTCCCCAGTGTTACCAGCTGGTCAAGATCCATACCCTCTCTCCTGAGAGTATTGAAATGGTTGGGGCCCATATACATTTTCAGTTCGAGGGCCTGCGGATTTAGTGCATTGAACGGAACACCTGCCTCAGCGGTGAAATGCTTTATATAATTCGGGGAAGTAACAAGCCTGTTCGAAGTGAGCGAGGCATTCTGAAAGAAATCATTTGTGATTAAAACGGAACTGAAGAACTGGTCCTTAAAAGCGATCCATGAGAGTCTTGTGGGTATGTCGGCCTTTTCGGTCTCCTTACCGGCCCTCTCCCTGAAGCCGTCAACCTCATCCTGGTAATACTTATATTTAATTGTGGTATAGTTTTCCTCGTTTTGTCTCCCCTTCTCTTTTTGCGGAATATACATTCTCCAGTCGAGCGTAATTGTATTCTGATTCTGCGCCACCAGGTCCGATATGGAAACGAAATCGACTTTAAACTCAACCATGTATTTTCCGGGAGCGAGGGTATATGTGTACATTATATATCTGCTGCTGTCGGAATAGAGCCGGAGCGAAACGCTCTCCGGTTGCTTATCCGCCGTAAAATGTCTTTCATCCGATACCGGAGAAAAATACAAGTCGTTTGTTCTTACGGGTTTATTATCAACCGTAAAGAAATTGAACCCGAAAACAGTTGAATCACCGTCAAAAAGTATAAGAGGTTTCCCATCGTGGGTGGTATATTCCTTCAGCCTGGCGGAATAAATTCTGCCACCCTTTAATGAAATTTTCAGTTCAAGCAGGTCGTTTTCGAGAGTAATGTAATCCTGGACTCCTTTCAAGGCACTTCCGAAGATTCCTGATGCAGTCAAAGTGTCCGGTACGGGAGTCGCGGGGGACTTCAATGGAACAGCCTGGGTGTTTTGCGTCATAACCGTGTCGGCAGAAACCCTCATTGTATCGTTTCCCAGAAGCCTGTTAATGTCGTTGATCTTTATGGCAACTTCAGGATTATTGGGTCTCAGGTTAAGGGCATACATATATTCCGCCCTGGCTTTTTCATAATCACCCGCCTCATACAATGAGTCGGCCAGCACCACTTTAGATTTATAAATCTTTTCCAGCCTGTGATTGTTGTAAATACTGAATCCTATGAAAATTAAAAAAATCAGGATGAGCCCTGTGATTGTGTTTTTATCCATCATTATCTGTTGTCTGTTTTTTCTGACCTGAATGCCATGCAGGCATTAATAAATTTCACGAATAGAGGATGAGGATTAAGAACAGTGCTGTTATACTCCGGGTGAAACTGAACCCCTACGAACCATCTGTGTGAGGGGATCTCAATAATTTCAACAAGGTCCCATTCAGGGTTCACGCCTGCAGGGAGCATTCCGTTTCCGGTAAAATCATCAAGGTATTTGTTGTTAAACTCATAACGGTGCCTGTGCCTCTCAATGATTTCCCTTGTACCGTATGCCCGGAAAGAATTTGAATCGCTGTTTACAATACACCTGTATCCTCCGAGCCTCATTGTCCCGCCTTTCTCGGTTATTTTTTTCTGATCCTCCATCAGATCAATGACCGGGAATGGAGTTGAGGGGTCCATTTCGGTGGAGTGAGCGCCTTTAAGTCCTAAAACATTTCTTGCAAATTCTATAACAGCGCACTGCATTCCAAGGCAGACACCGAAGAAAGGAATATTGTTCTCGCGCGCATACCTGACCGCTTCAATCTTGCCCTCTATACCGCGTTGTCCAAAACCAGGGGCCACAAAAATCCCGTCGAGGTTTTCCAATATTGAAGAGACATTTTCACTATCGATTTTTTCGGATGATATATGTTCGACGATCACCCGGCATTTATTTGCCGCACCGGCATGAATAAATGATTCGGATATGGATTTATAGGAATCATGCAGTTCGACGTATTTGCCGACCAGCCCGACTCTTACAGTGTGCAACGGGTTTTTAATTCTGTCAACAAACTCCCTCCAGTCCGACAGTTCAGGTTTCTCGCTTTCGGGAAGTCCGAGTTTTCTGAGAACAATAGTATCAAGGTTCTGGCTCAGCATCAGCAGTGGAACCTCGTAAATGGTCTTAACGTCAACCGATTCGACCACTGAATCTTCCTTTACATTGCAAAAGAGAGCCACTTTTCTTTTAAGTTCGGGAGACAATGACCGTTCAGACCTCAAAACGAGTATATCGGGTTGTACCCCTGCTTCCAGCAGAGCCTTGACAGAGTGCTGGGTAGGTTTTGTTTTCTGTTCTCCCGATGCCGAAAGAAATGGCACCAGAGTAAGGTGAAGGGAGATGCAGTTTTCATTTCCAAGCTCCCATTTCATTTGCCTTACCGCTTCTATGTAGGGAAGCGATTCAATATCTCCCACAGTTCCGCCTATTTCCGTAATTACTATGTCGAACCTGGTACCTGCCGCAACAAGCTTTATTCTTCTTTTTATTTCATCAGTAATATGGGGTATCACCTGAACCGTTTTTCCGAGATAATCTCCTCTCCTTTCATTATTTATTACTGTCTGGTAGATTCTTCCGGTGGTAACATTATTTTCCTGGCTGGTGGGGATATTTAAGAACCTCTCGTAATGCCCGAGATCAAGGTCTGTTTCAGCGCCGTCGAGCGTTACGTAACACTCGCCGTGCTCATAAGGGTTCAGGGTTCCCGGATCAATGTTTATGTAAGGGTCAAGTTTCTGAATGGTTACGGAATAACCCCGTGCCTGCAGCAGTTTGGCCAGAGAGGCTGAAATAATTCCCTTGCCAAGTGAAGAAGCAACACCTCCCGTAACAAAAATGAACTTTACTCCGGTCAAGATATATCAGTTGGTTTTAATATGTTTACTAATCATCAGTACCCATCTGGTCGATAAGCCGGACTTTCTCTTCCAGGGTTTTTATGGTTTTCTTAGCTGTATTTATTTTTTCCTGGACTTCCCTGATCATATTTTCAGCACTCGGCGACTTGGCAAAGAAACCGATATTGTTTTCCCATAATACTATATCGCTTTCAAGTTGTTTTATCTTCTGAATAAACTTGTCTCTTTCAGTCGTTAGTTTCCTTACCGACCTTGGATTGGTTTTAAGGGTTTCAAGTTTAGTCCGGTACCTAAGCAGGCTTTTGTCATCTTCTCCTATCTTAAGCTTATCGAATTGTTTATTTAGGGCATTCCGGTAGCGGTTGTTTATTTCCTCTTTACGGTTAAGCGGAACAAAGCCTATGTCAGTCCATCTTTTCTGGATATCCTTGAGCCGGTTAAAGGCCTCCTGCACATCATTGCCTGCAGTGAACGATTCGAGTTCTTCAATAATTGCTTCTTTGGCTTTAAGGTTATCTTCATAAGAGTTGTCGAGGCCTGAGTAGTATTCGGCTTTCCTGGCAAAAAAATGGTCGCAGGCCTTCCGGAACCTTTTCCAGATTTTTTCAGAGTGTTTCCGTGGTACCGGTCCTATTTCCTTCCATTCTTTCTGCAACTTAATAAGGGCATCGGTAGCCGATTTCCAGTCGGTGCTTTCCTGAAGAGCCTCGGCCTGAACGCATAGGTCTGTTTTGCGCTGCAGGTTATTCATCTGAATCTCCTTACTGTCGGCGTAGAAGCTCCTTTTCTTTTCAAAGAAGGCATCACAGGCTTCCCTGAAGCGCTGATAGATTTTATTATTCTGCCTGCGGGGTGCAAAACCGATTGTTCTCCACATTTTCTGGAGTTCAACAACAATATCAGCCTTTTCGTCAAATTCCTTGAAGGTTTTATAATCCTCATTTACAAGTTCTTCGACCTTCTCACAGAGAGCAATCTTGGCTTCAAGGTTTTTTCTTTGTTCTTCTTTCTGATTCTCAAAATACTCGTGGTGCCTTTTGTTGATTTTGGCGGTAGCCTCCCTGAACCTTTCCCATATTTCGTTTTTGGACTCGTGAGGTACGGGCCCTATTTCGCGCCATGCGTTATGATAATCCTGAAGGGTACGGAAAGCGATAACAGGATTAGGCTCCAGCATCAGTTCTTCAGCTTTTTCGCAGAGTTTAACCTTTTCCTCCAGATTCTTCCTTAGATCAAGGTCCCTGAGTTCCTTGTTGATTTTAATGTAATCGTAAAACATCTCAACGGCATGATGGTAATTTTCCCACATATCCTTGAGTGCATTCTGCGGGACGATACCAATGGAACGCCATTCATTCTGCAATGCCCTGAACTCCTGGAATGTTTTATTTATCGATTCTTCCCTGTTAACCAGGTCTTTTATCCTGTCAATTATATCGTATTTTTTCCTTAGGTTCTCGTTTTTCTCGGCTTCCTGAATTTTACCGAAATCGGACTTTTTTAATCTGAATTTTTCCAGAAGTTCCTTTACCTTGTGTTCAAGAGGATCGACATAAACTCTGTAATCTTCAGACTTTCCGCCTTCCTCAAGGAATTTCTTTCTTCGTTCTTCCGATTCCTGCTTAATCTTTTTGTGGAAGAACGATTTTATTCTTTCTACATCATCCTTAATTTCGTTAGGCTGCCTGTAATCGATTATCAGTTCGAGTGTTTCGACGAGCTCATTCTTCGACAATCCTGAATAATCAACCGGAGGAAGTTCCATGTCATCATTATCATCATCCGGCAATGGATTTCCGGGTTCATGAGCAACCGGTTCTTCGGCAGGTTTCCCTTTCCCGGAGGCGCTGACCCGTTTTCTTGTCCGAACCTTTTTGACTTCCTCCCTGTCACCGGCAGGGGATATATCCTCCCCGCGGCCGGTTTCGTCTGAAACAGGGTCCGGCGACAGCGGTTCTTCTTTCAGTTCTGCCACATCTGCGGTTTCAGATTCAACCTCAGGCAGTGTTTCCTGTTTTACAGGTTCACCTGTAACTTCAGAATTTTGTTCCACATTAGTTTCACCATTGTTTTCAGGCAAGGTGAATTGTTCATCACGAACAGAATCATTTGGATTTTTCTCGTTCATTTACAATCCCTTTACGTAATTTTTCCCTCAAAAATCCCAATAAGAGGCCCCCCTGGAATTTTAAGCTACGAAAATATTGAATTATTTAATAAAACTCAAAGTTTTGGAATAAATAATACCCCGGGTTGATTTTAGCCATAACAATCTGACTATCTGGAACAAGGCACGATGAAGATTACAGGAATTATCTTTAAAGTCTGTTAAATCAAAATATGATTAACTTTGAAACATCAAATTTACCTCTCTGATGAAAGACAATATTTCATTAATAATTACCGTAGCTGCTTTGTCTCTGGCAGCAGTAAGTTTATATAAAAAATACAGAGCGAAAACCGGAGCCGGAGAGACAATGAAGAAAAAGAGTGACGGGTTTAAGGATTCTGAAGGTGACGATTACGAACCCTACAGAAAACCTTAACCTCCTGAATATCTTTTATTCCTCGAGGCAAGATATCTGAAGGGGTAGATCATTTTCTCGAGAAGGCTCATATCATCCGTGATTATTTCACCGGTTCCTGTCATATTCTGGGAGAATTCGAGTTTCTTCCCGTAAAGAGTGGTAAGATCATTTTCGAGTAAAATCTCAATAAGGTATGAGTCGCCCGACGGAACAAGCGATTTGGATCTGATTACTCCTCTAAGCATGCCGTATTCCATATAAGGATAACCTGAAAGCTTTATCATAACAGTCTGGCCCTCTCTTACCTTTCCCGATTTCTGCATCCTGAGGTTGATTTTACCGATGTGTTTTCCGGGATCTTCCGGCACTACCGACAGAACTGCTTCATCCTTCTTAACAACCTGGTTTTCGGACCAGTATTTTGAGTATGTAACAACGCCGTTGACAGGTGAAACCAGCAGGTAATTGTTTTCCCATATGCTCAGGTCGGCTCTGAGGTTTTTAAATGATTCCCTTGCTGCGTTTAACAGTTTGTCATTTTCCTCCTTTTTCTGGAGATTATACTCCACAATTAATTGTCTTTTGTTAGTCAGTTCTATATTCCTTGCTGAAATATCGAGCCTCACCTTCTGGAGTTCGATCTGCTGCCTTATCAGGGCCTGTCTTGACTGTTCATAAGCAGCATCAGGTATTGTCCGGCCTGCATTCAGCAACGAATCACGCCTGAATCTGTTTAATTCAAGGTTATAGTTATCGCGGAAAAGGCGCTCGCTTTCCTTAAGCCTTGCTATATACATTTCTATTTCACTGATTTCATTCATTAGGGCATTTATCCTTGCCCCGTACAGGTCATTTCCGATAAAGTTTACCAGGTCGGCCATGCTTCTTCCGAAAGTCTCATAACTGCTCTGCAACTCACCCAGCCCTGACAGATCTGGCAGACCGGCAAAATTTTCCGGATCAACGTTAAAGGTGTCTGTAAATGCCCTCAGCCTGGATATATCCTCATATACAGCAGGGTTTTCCATTACTGCAAGTACCTGACCGGCATTAACCTTTTCCCTGTCTCCTGCCAACAGATGCATGATCCTTCCCGAGATTCTCGACATTACCGTAACAGGAGGATTCTCTGTGGTGATTTCCACCTGGGCTGGAACAATATCGGGGTATCTGATCAGCCAGGAAAACAGGATGAATAGGACAAAAACAGAAAATATAACCACCGTTCCGACCCTGGTGATAAGGCCCGGAGGTCTTCCCATTATCTCGGTTACAGGTTCTGAATATTGGACTTCTGTTTTCACCACCTTAAATAAAATTAGCTTTCAGTTTCCCAGTTCCAGCTGGTTTCTTACCAGTTTGTAATATATTCCCTTTTTTTCAGTAAGTTCCTGGTGTGTACCTGATTCAACAAGATGTCCGTTGTCGAGTACTACGATTTTATCGGCGTCCTTAACCGTGCTCAGCCTGTGAGCAACAATGATGACTGTTTTCCCCCTGTAGAATTCCCTTAGGTTTTCGACAATGGCCTTTTCATTGCCTGCATCAAGCGAATTGGTTGCCTCGTCAAATATTATTATTTCAGGGTTTTTATAAATGACTCTTGCAATCAGCAGTCTCTGCTTTTGTCCTTCACTCAGGCCGTGACCATTTATCCCCACTTTAGTGTTGTATCTTAACGGCAGGGATTCAATAAATCCTCTTATGTTAGCCATTTCGGCGGCACGTATCATTCTTTCCTCGTCGATTGTTTCCACGCCCGGGGCTATATTTGCAGCAATAGTATCGGCAAAGATATAGCCGTCCTGCATTACAGCCCCCACTTTTTTTCTGAGAGTGCGTATACTAATGTTTTCGAGACGTGTATCGCCTATGATTATTTCGCCCGTGACAGGCCTGTAGAAACCAAGTATCATCTTAAGGAGAGTCGTTTTGCCGCTTCCGCTTGTGCCGACAATCGCCGTAACGTTATTTTCACGGATAACAAGATCAATATTTCTGAGAGCATAAGGTGACCTTGGACCTTCATACTGAAACGACAGGTTATTGATATAGATATCTTTCTTATCCGGCAGTTTATTAACCTTAATCTCGGGCGAAGTTTCCTCATCGTCCATGGAGTGTATCTCAGACAGCCGGTCAAGACTCAGCCTTGCGTCCTGTGATGTTCTGAAAAAATAAAGAACCTGGCTGACAGGTACGTTCATCTGGCCGATAATAAACTGTATGGCAAGCATCATACCTAGCGTAAGCTCACCTTTTATTACCGATGTGGCAGCCAGAAGAGTTATGAGGATATTGGTGATTTCGTTGATTAATGTGGCTCCTGCGCTCTGGTACTGAAGAAGCGAAAGTCCTTTCACCCTGAGCCTGAAAAGTGAAGCCTGCAGGTTTTCCCACTCCCATCGCCTTGCAAGTTCACTCTGCGTCAGCTTGATTTCCTGCATGCCGTTGACAATCTGGATGAGCTTGCTGTTTGTTGCAGACATTTGTCTGAACCTCTGGTTATCGAGCAATGCCCGTGGTTTCATAAAAAGCAATACCCATGCGATATATAAAAGTGTGCCTGCCATAAACAGGGCAAGGATTTTCAGGCTGAATATGGCCAGGACTATTCCGAATACCAGTATATTGAAGAAGGAAAAGATTATGTTTAAGGATGTTGATGTAAGAAATTCCTCGATGCGGTTATTATCATCTATTCTCTGGAAAATATCCCCGGTGAGTTTCGTATCGAAATATGAAACCGGCAGAGACATAAGTTTCTGAAGGAACCCGGACACGATAGCCACGTTAACCCTGGTTCCGATGTGCAGCAAAAGCCAGCTTCTAATGAATTCCACCGAAAAACGACCTGCCACAAGTGCCAGTTGGGCAAAGAGAATAAGGTAAATGAAGCCGATATCGTTGTTGTTTATACCTATGTCAATTACCGACTGGGTAATAAACGGAATGATCAGTTGGATAATACTTCCCAGGAAAAGGCCGAGCAGAAGCTGGTAAATATATTTCCGGTACAGATGGAAATATTTCCAAAGAAATTTAAAACCGGTGCCAGTTTTCTCATCATCGCTTACCTTGTAAAGTTCCGGCTGAGGTTCCATTATCAGGGCAAGCCCGACAGGTTCACCGCTGATAACGGTACCTGACCAGTGTTTTATGAAATCGGCGTGAGAGTACTTTATTTGCCCGGCGGCGGGATCCGATACCCAGACGTACTTGTCAGAAGTCTTATAGACAACGACAAAATGCTTCTGTTTCCAGTGAACAATTGCAGGCAAAGGCACATCCGACAAAAATGTATTAAAAGGAACCTTCACTCCTATTGTCCTGAAACCAAGTGAATCTGCTGCTTCTGATAGCCCAAGGAAAGAAACACCTTCCCTTGTAATATAGCATCTCTTCCGGAGGTTTTCAATGGAAAAATTCTTCCCGTAATATGCAGTAACCATTTTGAGGCATGCTGGGCCGCAATCCATATTATCAGGCTGCCTGAAAAAAGGGAAGGACATTTTTCTCTGTCGTTATAATGGTAAAGATATTTATTTTAAATATTTCAGGTTACGGGGCCGGATTAAAAAGGTTGTCTGCCCATATTTATGAGGAATGAAAAAGGGAAATAGTATATTTGTCAGTTTATTAAGGCAATCTGACAGGGATTGTTGGGGAATCTGCAAGATAGGGATATTATTGAAGGAATTCGCCTGCAGGACGAAAAGGTACTCAATTACCTGTACCGGGCCTGGTTTAAGATGGTGAACAGCCATGTTCTGAAAACGGGTGGTTCGGAAGAAGATTCGTACGACGTGTTCCAGGATTCAATTATTGCTCTTTATGAGCAGATCTGCTCCAACGGATTTAACATACATTCAGATCTTAAAGGATATTTCTTCGGAATTTCCCGCAATATCTGGCTTAAACACCTGAGGGAAAAATCAAAAACGGACGAACTCGATTTCGATATCGCCGGAGAGGATGAAGATGAGGGTTTATCCGATCCGCTTTTCATGAAGATTCTTACAAGATCGCTGAATAAGCTTAAGCCCGATTGCCGGTCTGTACTGGAGATGTATTATGAGGGTAAATCATACGAGGAGATTGCAGAGAAATTACAGCTTAAGAATGAAGTATATGCCCGGCGGAAAAAATACCTGTGCAAGGAAGCGCTTATGGAGATAATAAAGGCTGATCCCGAATACATAGAGTATCAGCGCTTCCTGAAGTAGAGGCGAACAATAGCCATTACCGACACCAGAATTACAAGTATTCCAATTTTCAGGTACCATGGCCAGCTAACCGGCCTGTCGTCTCCGTAAACTACAATATTAAGCCAGAAGTAAGGTATTGAATGTTTCATGTCGGCCGTCTCAAGATATTTTTCACGGGCCTTGCGAAGCGCTTTGCTTTTAAACATCCCTGATCTGATATTCCTGTAAAAAAGCTTCATTAGTTCAGCTCCTGACCTGTCATCGACCTCCCAGAGCGACATAACCACTGAACTGCTTCCGGCTTTTATGAATTCCCTGGCCACGCTCAAAACCCCTTCTCCCGATAGCAGCCTGCCCGATCCGGTATGGCAGGAGCTGAGAACCACCATCCTCGCATCGAGAGATAATTCAGGTATCTCATACAGATTTAAGACAGCCTGTCCTGTGCCACTGACTGGTTCCGAAAAGTATAATCCGGAATTCGCGGATGATCTTTCATCTATCACTGTGTGAAGGGCAAGATGAATAATATTATGCCTCTGAACTTCTCTTCTGAAATTTTCGACAGTAGCAGATGAACCGGTGAAAAGTTCTGCATTGGTGATTTTTTTTACAAAAACAGCTTCCTGCATGGCATGCCGGAGCGGCATAAGCATTATCCCTGAAGGATCCCTTGTAATTTCAAGAGAGTCGCTGTTTATGGTATTCCTGTATTCAGGTGCAAAGACAATCGTTCTGTTGAAAAGAGATTTTCCCGACCTTCCTGTTTCCGCCAGAAGGGTTGCGGTGTACGCATATGAGATATTAAATTCCCTGAAGAGGAAAGGAAGCCTGCCGTAATATAGTGATGTATCGGAATTGAATGATGAGAGAAGGGCTTCAAACGGGAAAAGCACCAGCTCCCTGTCGGGTGAAATAATCAGCCTGTCCGAAACGAAGAACTCTTTTACAGGTTCAATAAGATATTTATACAAATAATGACCTGTTTCCTGCATTCTGATAAATGAGGATTTAATATTTCCTTCCATCAGGGGTTCAGCCAGCATCTGGCGGAAATCCCTTACCTTATTGTAAAAACCCGTATCTATATTAACGGCTTTGACCACTTTTGCGTTATGATTCAATAAGACAATATAAAGGATTGTATCTCCTGCCACATAACTGATAAAATCGGACCTTCGGCCTGTTTCCCTCAGCACCTCTTCAGTGTTCAGTACCCGGTTATTATACCTGTAGCCGTAATATCCCGGGTAGCCTTTCTCGATAGCTGCCATTATTGAATCCATCCTTGTCAGTTCATCCAGAAGCAGATTTGAGTAAGTACTGTAAGTATTCGTATCAGAATCTGGGCTGTTGGCAATATCATTTATTCTTGATTCATAATAACCTATCTTCAGCCTTGTCTCTTTTTCGAGCCTGGCAAGTTGTCCGGGAACGTGATATTTAATTCCGAGGTTTTCTCTTACCGAAGTAAGCAGACTTGCCGCCTTACCCTTCTCCATAAATCCGAATGCCTTGTCAATATATGCAGGATCGGATGTTATTTCGTATAACTTCCTGTTGACGGCAATTCCCGTAAGGTAAGTATCCCTGAATCTTTCACCCAGCAGTAAACGGCTCTCCTCCTCCCCCATTCGAAACCTTATATTTTCAATTACCGTTGTCATTATTTCGACGGTTCTGACAGCCATTTCAAGGTATTTCAAATCTTTTTCGGTATCATATAGCCCCTTAAGTGCAAGGTATTTCGCTTTCAGAATATCGAGAGTGGTTTTGTCGTTATGGAGTAAACCCGGATCAGGATTAAAAAACAGATTATCAGGTATTTTTATATCTGAATTTCGGCAAAGCAGGATAGCAATCGTATCATGGGCGGCCCTGTAGTGTCCCTGGTCAATAAGATATAAGGAATATCCAAGCGAAAGCCTGGTTATGAAGTTTATATTCCAGGGATGAGTATCCGCAAAATTGTAGCAGAGTTTATAAAGAAGCAGGAATTTATTCTCATCGGTTCGGTAAATCCTCAGGTAATCGGTATAATTGAGGGCTATCTCAGCCGTCTCTTCGGAGTCGTCTCCGTACTTAAACCTGAACCTGTTAAATAAATTTTCAAGTATCCGCCGGCCCTTCTCGGTATATCCCAGCCTGCCGAGAATAAGCGCGTAATTAACAGCCAGATCTCTCGAATGAACAGATAGAATATTGTCAGTGTATTTCAGTCCTTTTTCAAAGTACTCAATGCATTTTTCATATTCCTTGAGATAATAATAAGTAGTGGCAATATTGTTAAGAAGGTTAAGTCTGTTATCATCGACAGGCAATTCATATTTTTCATGAATTTCCAGCGATTTCAGCATATTGAGTATTGCCTGTCTCTGCTCCGAGAGGTTTGCAAGAGCGACTCCCCTGTTCTGGTATAACAATGCAAGATCGGAAGGAGCAGGTTTAATAATATTTCTCCGGGTTTTGTCAATAATCTCGTCAATTATTGATTTTGCCCCTTCGAAGTCCCTTAAATTAATTTTGGCGATGGCACTTGAAAGGTATGCTGTCAACAGTTCTCCGGAATTCTCACCGTATATTTTCTTCTTCAGGGAAAGGGCTTCATCAAAGTATCTGTCTGAAGCAAGATGATCGCCGGCAATATTTGCAGCATAACCCATGAAATATATTATGCGGCTTTTCAGGGTGTCGTCGGGATAAATATTAAGAATTTCAATTGCCTTTCTGAAATAATCAAAAGAATTCTGCACCCTTTTGGTATAAGCGAGAGAAGCTCCGGCATAATAATAACCTTTTGCGAGAAGGGCTGGTTCTGATATTTCTCCGGAACCGAGTATCCTGATTATATTGTCAGACAGGGAGTCCATCCGGTCGGCCTGCCTGTAATTGAATGCGTCTTCAATCCTGGCAATAATTCTCTCAAGAACCGAGTCCGGGTCCTGAATAAGTGCTCTCACCACAGATGTCTCACTGCTCCCGGATTCCGCCCCGGCCTCACACGGCGGCATCCCGTAACTGTTTATCCGTAAAAACAGAATTAATGCAAAAATAATTTCAGTTCTGCACACAGCCTTACACAGGTTTTTCAGGGTATAAATATAAATCTATTCAGTCAATAGTATTAATAATTTTAATTGATTGACATATAGCCACATACATTTTTTTTCAAATTTTTTTGATTTTTTTTTGTCACAAAATTGATGTTCCGGGTACGTATGTATGTAAAACAATTACCCGAAAAAGTATCAATGAAAACTAAAAACGAAAAAATTATGAAAACACAGGAAGTAAAAAAAGATCTGGAATTTCTGGCAGCATTTTCTTTAACAAATGATGAAATGTCAGCCGTTCGCGGTGGCGGTGGTGATGGTGATCCAATTAATCCTCCAACTACTCCTCCAATAAAATTATAATATGTTCTGAAAAACAGAACAGGTTTTTTGAAATAATAATTTGCCCGCACAACTTTTACCGGTAGCGACCGGTCCGGGTAAAGTTGTACCCGGGAGTTTATATCAGGGCAATTCATCAGGAGTGTGCAGAAACCGGGGTTTCCCTGCATAACCGGGTTATGCATGAAAAGCATAATTCCTGACAGTTCATACATTGACTGGTCAATGGTATGAATATAATTTTTGTCCGGCAGAGATTCTGGTGCAATCATAAAATCATTACATCAGGCTGTATCTGAAGGATTTAAATGATAAGAATATGTTTATTTTAAAAATATTAATACCATGAAGGCAATTGATTATTCTTATTTTATCGAAAAGTACCTTGCCGGAGAGATGGATCAGCAGGAACGAAACTGGTTTAACAGTGAAATTGAGGGAAACGAATACCTGCAAAGGGAAATCATGCTGCGCAGAAAAACCGATGAAATGCTGCGCAAACAGGATGTGATCAAGTTACGGTCCAGGCTCTCTGCCATCGGAGAAGAATACAGGAAAAAAGAGGCTCAGAAGCTGGCGCGCAGGAAAATGGCGTACCGTTCCGCAGCCGTTATTGCAGCCCTGGTAATGGTTGGAAGTATGTTTATCTATATCAACCGCATGCAATCGCCTGCTTCACTGTTTAACCACTACTTTTCCCTGTATGAAGCCGGAGACCAGGCAAGAAGCAACAATGCCTCAGGTATAGACCCCATTTACTCAAAAGCATTAAGCCTTTACAATAACAATGATTTTGAAAATGCTGCAAAGCTTTTCAAGGAGTTCATATATAACAGCCCGGGGAACATGGAAGCCCGTCTTATTTACGGTATATCCGAAATGAAAAACAGAAATTTCCCCGAAGCTGAGAAATCATTTTCAGCAATCCTTGACGACGGCAACAACTATTTCCTTGATAATGCAAGATGGTACCTGGCTCTGTGTTATATCAACACAGGTAAAACCGAGGCTGCAAAAAATGAGCTTAATGCGGTAAGATCGTCAGGATCTGTTTACAGCAAAAAGGCAGCAAAACTGCTGAAAAGAGTTAAATAACGCCAGGCCCTGAAAGATAATTAGTTTAGTTATTAAGAAATTTTCAGAGAAATGTCAGAGAGGGTAAATAACATAAACCTGATAAACACCCTTGATGGTTTGCATGAGGCAGATTCACCGGTGGAAAAGAATATTGACAGCATGATCAATTGCCCGGCTCTTATTTCAGGTTTATCGCACGAGATGAGAACACATATGAATTCCATTGTGGCGTTCACCTTTCTGATGAATAACAGCAATCTCAATGATGAAGAGAGAAAGGAATTTTCAAACCAGATACTTGATTCCTGTGAACAACTGATGTTTATGTTCGACAATTTTTTCGATTCGGTTTTCATTGATACGGGTAATGTAATTTCCGAAGCGAAAAACTGCTCCATAAACAATCTTGTTTCAGAACTGATTACAGAATTCGGTGCTCTTCTTAAAAAGGAGGAAAAAAACGAAATAGTTCTGATACATGAGAATCAGGCAATTTTTAATGATGAAGTTTTTATTGATAACATAAGGGTTAACAAAGTTTTACGCAATCTTTTCAGGAATTCCGTCAACAACACAAGTTCGGGGTATATCAAAATCGGACACAGCCAGTCGGATGGCATAGTGACTTTTTACGTACTTGATTCGGGTACAGGATACGTAAAGAATTCAGATCTTATGAGTGAACAGAGTCTTCACGATGCCATTTTAAAATACAATGATACCGCAACCGCTCTTAACCTGGCTGTATCCAGATTGATTATCGCCACGCTTGGCGGCCGCATGTGGATCGAGAGAAACGGAATTTCCGGTACAGGTTTTTATTTCACTCTTCCTGTGAAAAAATCCAGAATAACGCAAATCCCCATCAAAAAGTTAAATGATACCAGGATAGCTATCTGATAATCTGTTTTGAAACTGTCTGCAATATTTTAGGTGGCTTTGTTAAAAATGAGACCCTGATAACGGGTCTCATTTTATTTTTTTCCATCGGATATTATTTTAACCTCTGTCCTCCTGTTCAGCCTTCTGCCTTCCGCAGTTATATTCTCGGCAACGGGCTGTGATGCACCATAACCTTTAAAGCTAAGCCGTTCTTTGGGGATGCCCTGCTGAACCAGGTAATCCACCACTGACATGGCTCTTCTTTCAGACAGTATCTGGTTATGCTCCTTTGTACCCGTCGAATCGGTGAATCCGGCTATTTCAACTGTAACAAGGGGATTATCCGCCAGCAGCCGGTACAGTTTCCGGAGTTCCGACCTTGATTCAGGTTTCAGTTCCCATGAATCTATCTCAAAAAATACATTTGAAAGCGGTAATGACTCTCCTGTTTTTACAGGAAAGAGGATTACCCTTTTTACGTATGGTTCAAGAGCTGTGTGAATGCCTTCAAGCATGAAATTATCGGAGTAAAAAAGGTATCCTGGTCTGCTTACACTGAGTCCGTAATTTGATCCTGAGGGCAGGCAGACAAGAAAGCTTCCGTCATCTCCTGTTGACCCGCCCGATACAACAACGCTTCGCCGCAGATCAACCAGCTCGTAATCGGCTTTCAGAGTGCGGCCTGTCTCCTTATCGAGGACACTCCCTCTGAAGTATGAAACAGGTGAAGGTCTTGCTTCGGGATATAATTCAAAAGAAAAAATATCTTTCCCCGATTTTTCATCTCTCACCGAGGAGAAATATGCTTTCGAACCTGTCGCATCGATTATCAGACCCAGTTCATCATTATAGGTATTTACCGGGTAGCCAAGGTTTACAGGCTCTGTCCATGTGGTATCATCCCTCATCCGTGAAAAGAAGATGTCGAAACCTCCCATGCCCGTTTGTCCGTTTGATGAAAAATAAAGAGTTACCCCGTCAAAATGGATAAACGGCGACATTTCATCTCCTTTTGTATTGATATTCTTCCCCGCATTTTTCGGTATTGACCATTTTCCCGATTCATCCATAACAGCAAACCATATATCCATCCCCCCTTCTCCTCCGGGCCTGTTGCTTGAGAAGAACAGCATCCTTCCGTTTGCACTTATTGAAGGCTGTGCCTCCCATGAGGCTGTGTTTACAGGGCTGCCAAGGTTAATACCCTGTGACCATCTTCTGCCGTCAAAGGATGAAAAATAAATATCACATCTTCCCAGTCCGCCCGGCCTGTCACAGGCAGTATAATAAATCCCGGAGCCGTCGGAGGTCACACTCTGGGCTCCTTCATTCTGCGGAGTATTAAGAGGTGCCCCGGCATTGAACGATCTGCTCCAACTGCCATTTTTATACAGGCTTACATAAAAATCTTCCTGATTGTAAATATTTGTCCTCCCTTTTGTCCTCATCTGTTTTGTGAACAATAACATACTGCCATCGACTGTTAAAGATGGCCAGTATTCATCATCGGCAGTATTAACGGAGTCACCGAGGTTAACGGGATTAAACGGCACCGGATGATTTATTGCTTCAATGGCAAATTCACAATCAGCTATGCTTTTAAGGGCAAACTCCCTGTTTTTTTCATTACCTGTATTCAGTTCAAGATAGGCTTGGAAATGAATCAGAGCTTTGCGGTACTGCCCTGAATAAAATTCAGCCGAAGCAAGTTCGAAAAAAATTGGTTTATAGAACAGGGAATCGATTCTTACCGCCTGCTGGTATGCCTTTGCCGACTCTGCGTAACGCCTGGTT
>JARKQN010000112.1 GCA_029974835.1 Bacteroidales bacterium | reverse complement strand
TTTAGCGGCAGGGTTCCACCTCTTCCCATTCCGAACAGAGAAGTTAAGCCTGCCAGCGCCGATGGTACTGCATTCCGCGGGAGAGTAGGTCGTCGCCGAACTTTAATCAGGGGTCCATCCAAAAGATGGACCTTTTTTTTTTACCCCTCAACCCTAGCACTGGTTCGCAGGTTCGGCTGAACGTCCTCGTTCAGCCGGTTTGTTCATGGTCATGTCAAGGGCTCAACCTGGAGTTTGAGCCCAACAGGTATTCTGCTGGTTCGGCTGAGCGTCCTCGCTCAGCCGGTTTGTTGGTTAATTGTTATTTCAGGGCTCAACGAGGACGTTGAGCCCAACGGGAGCGAGGACGTTGAGCCCAACGGGAGCAGGACGTTGAGCCCAACGGGAAATATATTGAGCCCAGCCAGGTGCCAACAGAAGATTTTCCCCCCAATTGGGGGGAATCAAAGGGGGGCAAATAGTGATGATGTTCTTAAAAGATCAGATTACGGAAAGAGAAACAGGACTAAACAAAAAAGGAGAAGATAATTTTGAAATTCCTATATTTGTTCAAATACAGGGAATGTACCGCATTATAAATATAGATAAAACCGACACCAGACCACTTATAATACCGGGAGGAACAATATTTACCGATACACTCCTGAGAATTTACAGATATAATCTTCTGAACAGGCTATTTACCGAATCGCAGAAAAAGGATCCGGTCACTCTCATCGATTCCCTCCTTGATCACATGGAAATAAAAATCGAAATTCCCGAGGAGTCATTGAATAATATTCCGGAAAAAGGACCATTTATCGCAGTTTCGAACCAGCCCTTCAGGGGAATCGATTACATGATTCTTTATAAAATCATTGCAGCAAAAAGACCCGATTTCAAGCTTCTTGGCAATCCGGTGCTGCTCGAAGTTGAGCCTCTCCGGGAAATTATTATACCTGTCAACACACTCGAAAAGGCCTCTAATGAGAAACCTTCAGTTTCAGGTGTAAGAAATACTCTGCGACATCTGGGTGACGGTCATGGTGTCGGATTTTTTCCTGCTGCAACCGACTCCGAGCATTATTCTGCGCCGGGAATAATAATTGACGGTAAGTGGAACAGAGCTGCCATAAAATTAATCAGAGCTGCCGGAGTGCCTGTTGTTCCTGTCTATTTTCACGGAACACTTCCCGGAATAAAGTATGTCTTTTCCAGGATGAACCCGTTAAAACATAAACCATACATTCCGTCGGAGGTTTCAAGAAAGAGAAACCGCACTATCTCTGTGAGGATTGGCAAACCGCTGGGTGCAAAGGAACAGGGAGACATCAAGGATATCGATCTTTTCGGTCGCTACCTCCGTGCAAGGGTTTTCTCGCTGAGCGCCACAATACGTCATAATGAAAAAAGACAGGGGAAGCTGAAAAAGACCAAAAAACCAGTCCCGGTAATTGACGCTGTTGAACCACAGGTGCTTAAGGATGAATTTGAAAGGATAAAATCTGATTATGAGCTTTTTACAACAAAAAATTTCACTTTATTATGTACTCCGTCTTATGTCATTCCAAACATTTTCAGAGAGATCGGACGCCTCAGGGAGATTACCTTCAGGGAAGTGGGCGAGGGTACAAACAAGAGCATAGATATCGACAAATATGATTTCTATTTCCTCCACCTTATAATGTGGGATAATGAAGAAAACAGGATAGCCGGAGCCTACAGACTGGGGCCTGGCGACGAAATCATTTCCAGGTTCGGAATAAAGGGTTTTTACATCAGTTCCCTCTTCAAAATCAAAAAATCATTTGCAGAATATCTTTCAAAATCTGTTGAACTTGGCAGGTCATTTATTGTGAAGGACTACCAGAAAAAAGTAATTCCCCTGTTCCTGTTGTGGAAAGGTATTATGGTTTTCCTGCTAAAGCACCCTTCATACAGGTACCTTATAGGGCCGGTAAGCATAAGCAATGACCTGTCGAAATTCTCAAAAAGTCTTATAGTTGACTACATTAAGAAGTGGTTCTTTTCATCCGAACTGGCCAGGTACATTAAGCCAAGAAAGGAATTTAAGCCTGCACCCGACAGGTTCACCGACAGACAGGTACTGGTCGATTATTCTGAAAGGGATATTGACAAGATAGAAAAGATAATCATAGACGTTGAACCGGGATACAGAATGCCGGTTTTGCTTAAAAAATACCTGGAAATCAACGGTAAAATAATCGGGTTTAATATTGACCCGGATTTTAATAATTGTCTCGACGGATTGATGATTCTCGACCTTTACGACACGCCTCTCGAATTCATCGCAGGGCTATCAAGGGAGATGAATGACCCGTTAATACTCGATCGTTTCTCGGCCGGAAAGGATAAAGGAAGCTTATAAAATCAATAGAACTTATACCTTTTATCAACAATGTGGGATGCTTTCCTTAGGGCTTCGTATGCTTCGTACATTCCCCTCATTCTGTAGGTCATTTTAAGACGGTCGCCCAGTGTCTTCAGATCACCTTCAACTGACGCAACCACATTGTTCACTTCAATCAGGTAAACTCCGTTGTTACCGGTAACCGGACCTGCGATTTTACCCTGTTCTGCAACAGAAGCTGCGGCAACCAGAGCAGGTTCTATCCCTGCTCCCTGAACCATATAGGAATTGAAATTTATACCTGTGGCTTCAAGAACCGTTGTTCCTGAAAGGGCGGCAATTTCAGAAAGAGATTTGCCGGCATTCACCTGACTGAGGAGCTCCGAACCTATTTTCTCCGCTTTCTTTTCTTTCAGCAGGGCAAAACGTATATCGCTTTCAACCTCTTTCAGTGGGGCCGGACCTTCTTCTACTGCCCTGGTACAGAATGCAACAACATATTTATCTGAAATTTCAAATACAGCCTGCTGGTTGGCATCGAGAATTATTTTACCCGGTTCAGCCTGGAAAAGCGCCATGATCAGATATCTTGGCTGTGTCAGTCCTGGCAGTGTTTTCTGCTGCGGTGTAACGGCAGTGGCAATCCTCTTGTTAAGTTTCTCGGCGGCAATTGTCTGATTGAACTTTTCGTAGGTGCTGTTCATGCTGGCAAAGCGGCTGGCCTCGGCATAAATTTTCTGGGTTGTAAGAGAACCCGGCACCACCTTTCTTTCAATTATCCCGACTTCATATTTTCTTCTCTTCGGCGACAGATCCAGAATCTCGATAATATGCACGCCAAAGGTCGTTTCAGCTGTAATTATTTCACCTTTTTTGCCGGTAAAACAGGCATTATTAAAAGGTACAACCATCTGACCTTCCTTAAACCAGCCAAGATCTCCGCCCAGGTTCGCCGAACCCTGATCGTCTGAATTGTCCCGGGCAATATCGGCAAATGACTTGCCCGATCTGATAAGTTTCACAAGGCTGTCGGCAATTGCTCTGGCCTGGCTTAATGTCCTTACCTGAGAGGGTGAAATAAGAATGTGTCTCGCGTGTACCGAATCGGGACGGTCGCCGGAATCTATCAGCCTTGCAATCTTATAGGAGCCGTCTTCCAGCCATGGACCAAATACTTCATTGCGGTTTTCTTTCTGAACAAAATCCCTCAGTGCTTCAGGCACTTCTGAAATGGGATAGTAAAATCCATTGTGTCTTGTGTCAGAAGTTGTATTCACAAACTGAGCCGGTTCGGTTGAATTTCTGAACTCTTCCACAATTCTTTTAATCCACTCTTCAGCCTGCCTGAAGTCATCTTCTGACGGCGCAATGTCAAATGTCACATATTCTATATCTCTCTGAGCACTTCGTTTATAGCCTTCTTTGTGCTTCTCATAATATTCGTTTATTTCTTTTGATGTAATGGTTACCGCAGAGTCGGGAACAGTATTAAAGTTTCTCGACATGAAGCTGAGATCCACGCTTTTCGACAGGAGGGAATTTTCAAATTCAGCCTGTTTGGATGTTATGTATAAACCCGAACCGATCAGGTTGTTAAATTTGCTGTTCAGCCTGTCGTTCACAATCTGATCCTCGAAAAATAACCAGTACTTTTTGGCTGTTTCGTCAGTTTCGGTCGATTTCAGAAAGTTGACAAGAAACGACCTGTTGAAGATACCTGTCTGCCTGTCGGTGAACAACTGGGTAACTACGGGGTGAGGGTTTGCTCCGAAAACAAGTTCATCAAGTTCTTCGGTGCTGACCCCGATTCCAAGGTCTTCATATTTTCTGTCGAGAATCCTTTCCCTTATAATCTGCTCCCATGTTTGTTCCCTCATGTTTTCAATCATGGTTTCATCAAAAGTGGAGGTGCCTGATAATTTGTATATCTCCTGAAGAGACTGTATCCTTTGCTCATAGTCCTGATACATAATTTTTTCACCGTTCACCTGGCCAATCTCATAGTATTTTCTCTGCCTGATCCTCTGGCTACGGCTTCCGCCAAAAAAATCGCTAACCACAAAAATGAAAAGTGAAAGTCCAATCAGTCCTGCCACAAAAACACCCGCTTTATCGCGCAAATACTGAAGTGCTGCCATGAATGAAAAATTTATTTATACCTTATTATTATGTATTCTTAAAAACAGGCGACAAATATAGTAAAATAGTTTTATTGATAACAGAATCCGGATGCCGTATTTCAGATTTTACCATGACTCTGTCGGACAGGATACTATTTAATATTATACCCCTGCTGCCTGCAATGCGATCTTCTCTCAAGGCTGAAACATATAATTGAGCAATTGCAACTCTGACTTTAACTATTAATATATTTTCCTTTTGGGAATATAGATATATCATGATAAAATGTGTAAAAATTAAGTATAAGATGAAAAAAATAGGGGGGTATATGAAAAAAAATAAAAAATAATATAAAATATCACAAAAAGAATGGCGGGTATTTCAAAAAATATATATTTTTGACAAAAAAAATCAATATGGCAGAACTTAGATTTAGTGCTTTAAGAGAAGTTTTCAAAAGAGAACCTCTTGAAATTGAGAATCCGACAGCAAATATTTCAGAGTTATTTGCAACAAACGTGTTCGATCTTCCCAAGATGGAACGTTATTTGCCGAAGGAAGCCTTTAAGGCGATAAAGACTTCAATTGAAACCGGAAACCCGATCAGCAGGCAGATAGCTGACCAGGTAGCCACCGGCCTTAAGGCCTGGGCAATTGAGAAGGGTGCAACCCATTACACGCACTGGTTTCATCCGCTCACCGATGCAACTGCTGAGAAGCATGACACCTTTCTTGAAAGAACCAATAACGGAAACAGAATGATTGAGACTTTCTCCGGTGAACTGCTCGTCCAGCAGGAACCAGACGCCTCAAGCTTTCCGAGCGGAGGTATCAGAAATACTTTCGAGGCAAGAGGTTATACAGCATGGGATGTATCCTCCCCGGCATTTATAGTGGGTTCAACCCTTTGTATTCCGACAATCTTCGTTTCATACACAGGTGAAGCACTCGATTATAAAACCCCTTTGCTGAAGGCTCTCAACGCACTTGATAAAGCCGCTGTAAGGGTATGCCAGTATTTTGACAGGGATGTTACAAAAGTGATTGCCACACTGGGCTGGGAACAGGAATATTTCCTTATTGACGAGGCATTATATTATGCCAGACCCGATCTGATGCTGGCCGACCGTACTCTTATGGGCCACCAGTCATCAAAAGACCAGCAGTTGTCTGACCATTATTTCGGATCAATACCCGAAAGGGTAATAGCTTTTATGAGAGACTTCGAATTTGAGGCATATAAGCTCGGTATTCCGGTAAAGACGCGCCATAATGAAGTGGCTCCCAATCAGTTTGAGTGCGCCCCAATTTACGAGGAGGTGAACCTCGCCGTCGACCATAACCAGTTAATTATGGATGTTATGAGAAGAGTGGCCAGGAAACACAAATTCAGAGTCCTCTTCCATGAAAAACCTTTTGCCGGCATAAACGGGTCGGGGAAACACAATAACTGGTCGATGGCAACAAATACCGGCGTTAACCTGCTTTCCCCGGGAAAGAATCCGAAAACGAACCTTCAGTTTCTGACGTTTATGATAAATGTAATTAAAGCAGTGAACGATAACCAGGCACTGCTTGCAGCCAGCGTCATAAACGAACCAAATTCCCACCGCCTGGGTGGTCATGAAGCACCTCCGGCTATAATGTCGGTCTTTGTGGGTTCTTACCTTTCATCAATACTCGATGAACTGGTTTCAAAGGTGACCAACAGGAAAATGACACCGGCTCTGAAAACCGATATAAAACTCGGAATCGGAAAAATTCCTGAAATACTTCCAGACAATACCGACCGCAACCGTACATCGCCGTTTGCTTTCACAGGCAACAGGTTTGAATTCAGGGCAGTAGGTGCTTCGGCAAACTGCAGCGCAGCAATGATAGTCCTCAATGGAGCAGTGGCAAGACAGCTTGAAATTTTTGCAGACGAGGTCGATGCCGTAATTAAAAAAGGCCGGAAGAAAGACGAAGCAATTCTGCAGGTGCTTAAGAAGTATATCATTGAATCACAGCGTATAAGGTTTGAAGGTGACGGCTACAGCGAAGAATGGAAAAAAGAAGCACAGAAAAGAGGCCTCCATATAATCACAAGTGTGCCTGATACACTTAAATTGTACCTCACACCTGAAGCCCGTTCAGTACTCATTGACGGAGGAATCTTCTCAGAAAGGGAACTTGAAAGCCGTGTAGAGGTTGAATACGAAAAGTTTATCAAGAAAGTGCAGATACAGGCAAGAGTGCTCGGGGATCTTGCCCTTAACCATATAGTACCCATAGCGATTGATTATATGACATCACTTCTCGATAATATCAAAGGCCTCAGGGATGTTTTCGGAGAGGTTGAATACGAACGCCTTGCAGGAGCCAGAAAGGAAATGATTGTGAACATTTCCGACCACATATCCTCAATAAAAAGGCTTGTACATGAGATGGTTGAGGAGAGAAAAAAGGCAAATGTCATCCCCGATCTGTATACAAAGGCAATTGCTTATGAAAATAAAGTAAAACCTTATTTTGAAGAAATCAGGGATCATATCGACAAGCTTGAAAGAACAGTTGACAACGAAAAATGGCCTCTGCCCAAATACAGGGAGATGCTGTTTACCCGCTGAATATTTTCATGGTTGGAGGTTAGGGTTAGGGCCCGGACATATTCCGGGCCTTTTTCATACCCCGAAGCGTCTACCCCGATTATAATTTCCTGCAAGTTGGTACGTTTGTACAATAAACATCATTATTTTTATCCCCGGATAATATTATGAGCAGGAAACTGGGATTTATACTTTGCGTTGCAATACTTCTGTCGGTTGCTTTTCGGGCCGAAGCTCAGAAAAGGAAGGCAGGCAGAGCTTATGAATTCTTTGCTTCAGGAGAATATTACGAAGCTATAGATCATTTTAAAAATGCCTACTCCAAGTCGAAGGATAAAGAGTTAAAGGCTGAGATGGTATTTATGGTGGCCGAATGCTACAGGCTTACCAACGACCCACGCAATGCAGAGCTCTGGTACAGGCGGGCCGTGAAATCCGCGTACTCAAAACCCGAGGCACAATACTGGCTGGCAGATGCCCTGAAAAAAAACGGGAGGTACCAGCAGGCAATTGATGAATTCAGAAAATACAAACAGATTGTTCCCGGCGACGCCAGAGCCGACCAGCAGATACGCGCCTGCGAACTTGCACAGGAGTGGCTGCGTAACCCCGAAGCATACAGGGTGGATGAGATAAAAGATATAAACTCCAAAGACGACGATTTCAGCCCGGCCTATGCCCGCGATGATTTCGGAGTGATATATTTCACTTCCAGCCGAGAAGGGGCACAGGGTAAGAAAACACACGGTGCCACAGGCCAAAGCTTCACCGATATATTTGAGACCCGGCTCGACAAAAAAGGAAAATGGAGCATGCCCGTGCCGGTGGATGGACTTAACAGCGAGTTCGAGGAAGGTACTCCGAACTTTTCATCAAACTATAAAGAAATTTATTTCACAAAATGTGAGGCCGGAAAGAAGGAAAGAAAAGGTTGCGTGATAATGTATTCCACCCGAAAGGGAGATGCATGGAGCGAACCTAAAAACCTTGGCCTGCTTGCCGATTCGGTTGTCGCTGCTCATCCCGCAATTACACCCGACGGACTAAAGCTCTTTTTTGTCTCCGATATAAAAGGAGGTTACGGGGGTAAGGATATATGGTATGTGACCCGGGACAAACTCTCCGACCCGTGGTCGGGCGTGAAAAATGCAGGCCCCGACATCAATACTCCCGGAGATGAACTTTTCCCCTTCGTAAGAAGTGACGGAATCCTCTATTTCTCATCCGACGGCCATCCGGGAATGGGCGGACTTGATATCTTCAAGGCACTGCCGCAGCCAGACGGTACCTGGATAATACAAAATATGAAAGCCCCGGTTAACAGCTCCGCAGATGACTTCGGAATTACTTTCCAGGGTGCAAACGAGGCCGGATTCTTCAGCTCAACCCGAAAAGGAAGGACAAACGACGAACTCTATTCTTTTGAGCTCCCTCCGCTGAGATTCAGCGTCACAGGACTGGTAAAGGATGAAAAAACCGGCGCTGCCCTCCAGGGTTCAACAGTCCAGCTTATAGCAAGCGACGGCGGTAACCTCCAGGCAGAAACGGGCGCAGGCGGCGATTTTAAATTCACACTCCGCCCCAACGTCGATTATATTTTCCTGGCTTCCAAACGAGGATATCTTAACGGCAAGGAAAGGGTAACGACCAAAGGTCAGGAGAAGAGCCGCGACTTTATGGTTACCATACTGCTTTCATCAATTGAAAGACCTATCGAACTCCCGAATATATACTATGACTTCGACAGATGGGAACTGAGACCCGAATCAATGGTTTCTCTCGACAAACTTGTTGAAACTCTGAATGACAATCCTAACGTCACAATTGAACTGATGTCGCATACCGACTCCCGTGCAAATGATGAGTATAACCTTGAACTTTCGCAGAAAAGGGCTCAGTCGGTTGTTGATTACCTTGTTTCAAAAGGAATTGAAATAGAGCGACTCTCTGCCAGAGGTTATGGTGAATCGCAGCCCAAGGCGGTTGATGCCGAACTCTCAGCACAGTATCCGTTCCTGAAACAGGGTGTGACACTGACCGAACAGTATATCAACAGCCTGGCCAACGACGAGCAGCGTGAAATTGCACACCAGATTAACAGAAGGACCGAATTCAGGGTACTGAGAACAGATTACGAGCCAAAGAATAAATAAGTAATCCCGAAATATCAAGGTAATGAAAAAAGGCATCCTGGCGATTCTTGTTTCATTTGTTCTTCTTCCTTCCTTTGCGGCTAAACCACCCGTAAAAATACTTGTTGTTACAGGCGGCCACGGATATAACAAAGAAACTTTCAACGAAATGCTTAACAGCCTCGGGAGCGGGTTTACCTTTGAGGTGGCTGAATTACCTGATGCTTTCAGGATGTTCCTTCCAGAGAATCGGAATAAATACGATGTGCTGCTTTTTTATCATATGTGGCAGACAATAACTCCGGAACAGAAAGAAGCTTTTGTGTCGTGCATTAAAGATGGCAAGCCGGTAGTGGCACTTCATCACAGCATCTGCGCATTTGACGACTGGGAAGAATACTGGAGAATTATTGGCGGAAAATACTTTCACAAACCAACTATCCTAGACGGAAAAGAGTATCCGGCATGTTCATATATCCATGATCTTCACTTTAAGGTTAAAGTGGCAGATAAAAAACATCCTGTAACAAAGGGAATAAACGATTTTGAAATATTTGACGAAACCTACAAGGGTTACTGGGTCGACCCGTCAGTTAAAGTGCTTCTGACGACCGATGAACCATCAAGTACTCCTGTTATCAGTTGGGCCAAGAAATATGGAAAGGCAAAGATTGTTGTGCTCCAGTCAGGTCATGATACCCCAACTTTTCAGCAGGCTGAATTCAGGAATCTGCTCAGGCAGGCCTTGCAATGGGTTGTGAAATAAATATTTAACGCTCTTTATTTACATTCCTCAATATTTTTCCGAAGCCTCATGCTATAAAGTGACAAGACCTGCTTCCTTAAGGATGTAGATATAATTGATGACATCCTGAAGCTCCACCTCTCCCGATTTTAACTGGGCATCGAGGAGTTTCTTGATATCGAGAGCAGAGTTCCGTCCGTTACACAGCCTCCCTATTTCCTGGGTGTCCAGACTGCGTCCCTTTAACGGATATTTTGACCTTACCTGCGGATCAAGTTTTGCAACAACCTGGCTGTAGCCCCTGTACCCGGCTTCCATCACTAGCGGAGTGGATCTGGGGATTATGGTTTTGGCTTTTATTTCTGTTTCAGTAGGCTTAAAGGCAATTGACGCAATGCCGAGCAGCCGTGCTTTTGTTAAAGCATAACTGTTAAATGCATCAAGGGAGGCTTTCCCTGCCGCATCTGCCGATGCCGTCAGTTTTGTTATGCCGTCTTTCACTAATGCCGAAGAAGGTGCAAGCTCCTGAACGGTTTCAATAGTAGCCTTTTCGTTGATTATTGACGCTTCGATGTAGCTTTTTGCCAACTTGTAAAAGTTCTCGAAGTTCTCCTTACTGGCCATGTCGAGAAGATCAACTGAACGCTGCAGCTGTTTCCCGTTTCTTGCCTGGCTGTTTCCTGCAACATCGGCGGCGATTTTCATAGCTGTTTCTTCGCCTGCACCTGCAATAGTATATGCTGATGCAGCACCGATGAAACAAACTCTTTTAAGCTGGGTGGGATCGCATTTATCGGCAATATCCTGCGATGTATGGTAGTAGAGGTCGGGCCAGGTTATCATCATCACACCCGGAACCTGAACTCCCCAGTCGTTAAATACTTCATGGTCGGATGCACCATAATGATCGTCAATGGCATAATAGAACGGATCATCTGAACCAGTAGGTGCAACAATTCTTCTTATGAAGCCTTCTCTGCCGGGCGATATGGCCAGTCCTTCGCGGTTACCCAGCCCTGTAAACTGAAAATAATTCTCCATCACATCATTTATGTAGTGCGGGTTACCGTAGGTAGTACGGTGCAGGCACAGGAATGAGTTATTTTTCTTAAGCCAAAGGCCTACCATATCGAGATTAATGTTGCAGAGGGTTTTCTTCATAAGCTCTTTATTTTCATTAACCCACGGTCCCGTTCCTGAAAACTCCGGCACCCAGATGAACCTGATGGTTCGTTTCGGTCGTTCGATGCGTCCATCTTTTATCATGGTGTTCAGCATTCTGGCAATTTCAAGTATTGCCGCACTTCCTGAAATATTATCGTTGGCTCCCATTTTAACAAATCCCTCGAAAAGGTGTGCAGAAAAAATTATTTCGCCGGCAACGGGGTCAGTACCTTTTATTATACATGATGGTACTTCAAGTTTATAGGGCAGGTTCTGTACTTCAACCACGGCATGAACGATGATCTTTTCGCGGGCAAGCAGCCTGCTGCGGAGTAGCTCTCCTTCGCGCGGAGGGAGGAAGAATCCAAATGAGCCTGCTCCTTCACTTCCCCTCCTGCTTCCGATACCGGTTATAGGAATGGCAAGAGGTACTTCTGTGGGGCGCGGAGAGTTGTAAGAGATTACTCCGAGAGCACCTTTTGCAGTGGCCAGGGTATTGACCATTGAGATACTGCCGGAGGTGACGACAATTTTTCCCGATACACCTGCTTTATCTATATCTTCCTGGCGTCCTTCACCTACCCATACCAGCTCTGCCGTAACATCAGCATTTGAACTTCCTGATGCCAGAACGGCAGGCAGCTCCTGATAATCGGCAAGTTTTGAAAGCCCCGGACTAACCTCCCAGAGAGTGGCCCTTACGCCATCCCAGGTGGTCCCTCCGGGATATTTATTTACAACAACATCTTCAAGTCCGTATTCTTTAAGTTTACTTACAATATATTCAGTTTCAAAGAAATAACCCGTGTACTCGCTTGCAGGCCGGTCGTGGATATAGGCTGCCATTTCTATAATATGATTCATGGCTCTCTCACCGGAAGCTTCACCTATGAACTCCGAAACAATTTTACCGGGCAGGAGAGACCTGGGCACAGAGTTCTGGGCTAATGAGGCTGAACTAATCAGCAAAACGGCACAAAAAGAAATAATTGATTTTTTCATTTTCAAAATATTATTTTTTAAAAATAACCAGAAAGTTAAAATTGTTTTTGGTAAAAGTAGAAATGAATATTTATTTTTTAATTTTTATTCGTCTGGTTAAGTTTTATTAACACACAAAGTCCACAAAGACCGCAAAGAAGAGAATTTATAATTATTTTAAAGGTTGATTAAATTTGTTCTTAAATT
>JARKQN010000085.1 GCA_029974835.1 Bacteroidales bacterium | reverse complement strand
ATGCAATGAATTTAAAAATCTTCTCTCTTCTTATAAACTTATAGAAAGAAACATGAGCCTCAAAGGAGATTGCTGGGATAATAAGGAATTATTCGGAATAAAAAAAATTATCCGGAATAATCAGGTACATAATTGCATTTTCTCTCTTTCTTCCTTTGTTTCTTGCTCATTCTCAGGCCGGAAAACCCAGTGCCTTACAAATCTCTTTCTTTTTGCCTGACAGATCCCACGAACCTTCAGACACTTCGGCCCGTGTCTCCGCCGAATTTACCCCGTGAAGCGGGGCTTCGGCATGACCTTACTTTAGATATATCTCCCCCGCCACCGGCCAGTGATCGGAAATGAAAATCTCTCCCTGTTTCCTGACAATAGTTGAAATGCTTTTTACCTTCATCCCGCTCCGTACAAAGATATAATCGATACGGTTACTGCGCGGATTGTCACTCCATCCGTTGAAGGTTCCGACAGGACCTTCAGGAGGTGTTTCTGAAATTTTGTAAGAATCCGCAATCAGGGGCGCCTCAGGGCCCGGTCCGGTAAGTATCGAATATGCACGGCTGTCGGGTGTCATATTGAAGTCGCCGGTTATCACAAACCTGCTGTTCCCCGCGATCTTTTTTACCTCGTTCAGCAGTATTCCCGCACTCATAACTCTTGCCGAATCGGAGTCGTGGGCAAAATGTGTGTTGAAATAAAAGAGTTTTCTTCCCGTGTCTTTTTCCTTCAACTCCACCCAGGTGACTATCCTTGGGAGCGATGCCCCCCACCCTTTTGTTCCGGGAACACCGGGCGTTTCACTGAGCCAGAAAGTGTTGCCGAGTACAATTTCAAACCTTTCGTTGTTTACAAACAAAGGATTCATTTCTCCTTTTTTCTGCCCGTCGTCGCGACCCGCTCCCGCCGATGAATATCCTATCATGGCCGAATCGATGGCTGCATACTGGTGCCACAATGCCTCCTGCAGTCCGAACAGGTCGGGTTTTTCCTCCTGAAGAAATTTTATCAGTAAATCTTTCCTGTTCGGCCATGCATTTATGCTGTCGCGCGGATTGTCATACCTGATGTTGAATGTTATAACTTTTATCGTGTCATCTCCGCTGCACGATGGCAAAACAGGGATAAGTGTTAATAATACAATTATAAACAACCTTTTCATGACGATGCTTTTCCCAAAGGTAATAAATGTAAATATTACAGTAAGAAGAAAAACCCCCTCGTCCCGACTCGCGTCGGGACTACTCCCCCTTGGAAAGGGGGAGAGTGTATACCGGCCTGAAAAATCGGGTAATCTTTATTTTTTATCAACCTGTTTCATGACAAGACAATTATATTTGCATATTAATTTCTGTTCATGCCCGACGTAATAAGGCTTCTTCCCGACTCCGTTGCCAACCAGATAGCTGCAGGTGAAGTCATCCAGCGGCCGGCATCCGTAGTCAAGGAACTGATGGAGAATTCAGTTGACGCGGGTGCCGGTGAAATACAGGTAATTATCAAGGATGCCGGGCGAACCCTTATCCAGGTGATTGATGACGGGACGGGCATGTCGGAGACCGACGCGCGGCTCGCCTTTGAAAGGCATTCCACATCAAAAATAAAGAGCGCCGGGGATCTCTTTTCCATCACAACAAAAGGCTTCAGGGGTGAAGCCCTTGCTTCAATAGCCGCCGTGGCAATGGTTGAACTCCGTACACGCCGTAAAGAGGATGAGACGGGAACCCTTGTGGTTATCAGCGGATCAAAAGTGGAAAAACAGGAGGTGTGCACATGCCGCACGGGGTCAAATTTTGCAGTTAAAAGCCTGTTCTTCAACGTGCCTGCACGAAGGAAATTCCTTAAGTCGGACAACACCGAGCTCAGGCATATAATTAACGAGTTCCAGAAAATCGCTCTTGCACATCCCGCAATAAAATTCTCGCTTCACCACAATGATTCGGAAATCCATTCCCTTCCTCAGGGCAACCTGAAACAGAGAATAACGGCAATTTTCGGGAAAAACATGAGCCAGGATCTCCTGAATGTGGAAACCTCAACCACCATCGTAAACATTTCAGGATACATCTGCAAACCCGAAGCCGCAAAAAAAAGCGCGGGAGAGCAGTTCTTCTTTGCCAATGACAGATTTATCAGGCATCCCTACCTTCATAAGGCCGTGCTCGAGGGGTTCCAGAAGATCCTCCCTCCCGATGTCATTCCGTCCTACTTTATTTACCTTAACGTTGACCCTTCGAAAATTGACGTGAACATTCACCCAACCAAGACGGAAGTTAAGTTTGAGGATGAAAGGGCTATCTGGCAGATACTGAACGCGTCGGTAAGGGAATCGCTGGGCAGGTTCAATATCATACCCGCTCTCGATTTCGGAAGCGATTCGTATTTTGACATTCCGGTAAAACCTGACGGTCTTATCCCGGCTCCTCCGCAGATTAAGACCGATCCCTCATTCAACCCCTTTAAAGATGAAACCCGGGCACCCAGAAGAGAACTTATTGAAAGATTCGAGAAGGAAAAGCTTACCAACTGGGAAAAACTGTATCAGGATTCACCCGAACCCGAAGCACAGGGACAAGATAAAAAGGAGGATGCAGCAACACCGGGAAGGCGACTGTTTCAGGTTAAGGGAAGATACATAGTCTGCCCTGTCAGGTCAGGTCTTATGGTTATCGATCAGAGAAGGGCTCATGAGAGGATACTCTTCGAGGAATACCTGAAGAGTCTTGAAACCGGCTTTACGGGAGGCCAGAGGACGGTCTTTAACGAGGAGGTTGTTCTCGAAGCCTCCGATTATTACCTTTTTAAGGAAATTGCCGAGTCGCTGACAGCTTCCGGATTTGAATTTGAAGACCTTGGAAGCTACAGGATACTTGTCAAAAGTTACCCCGCTTCAGTAATAAACGCTCATGCAGGCGATTTCTTCATATCGATGATTGAATCATATAAAAGCCAGCTCTCCGATGTACACGGCGAAATTAAGGAAAGGGTTGCAGCAGCCATGGCTGCAGGGGCTGCAATACCATACGGAAGGATCCTTTTAACGGAAGAGATGGAGCAGCTGATCGACAGGCTCTTTGCATGCAAATCCCCAAATTACTCCCCTGCGGGCAGGCCCGTTGTCAGCATCATAACCATGGATGAAATAGACAAAAGATTCAAATAACAATCATTTTCCCGTTCCCGTTTTAAATGATTGATTAATTTTGCCGGCAAATCTGACGCCAAAATAAATGAACGGATATTCCAGAGGTTTCTTCGGCATGCCCCCGGTGGTTAAGAACATCATCTACCTTAACATCCTGATGCTTCTTGCCAGCTATGCTGCCATCAGCGTTTTTGATATTGATCTTAACAGGGTGCTCGGTGTCTATTTTCCTGCCTCTGAGAACTTCAAGCCTTATCAGATTGTCACGCACATGTTTATGCATGGCGGTATCTGGCATCTGTTTTTCAATATGTTTGCCCTTTACATGTTCGGGCAGGTGCTTGAACAGGTCTGGGGTCCACGCAGGTTTCTGATTTATTACTTTGTGACAGGTTTTGGTGCCATGGCAACGCACATGGCCGTGATGGCGTTTCAGTATTATAAGGTTCTTGCCCTGGTAACACCCGACCAGCTCCAGGAGGTGCTCGATAACGGTTACGCATTCTCTCTTCAGATGAAAGCTTACACCAACCCGGCCATGCGGGAGCTGCAGTCAGTACTTTATACACCCACCGTGGGGGCCTCGGGAGCCGTATTCGGAGTGCTCCTTGCTTTCGGGGTGCTTTTCCCCAACACCCAGCTGATGCTGCTCTTCCCTCCCATACCGATGAGAGCCAAATACTTTGTGATGATTTACGGCGGACTGGAGCTCTATCTTGCCATTACCCAGCCCGGCAGTTCCATTGCACATGCAGCACACCTGGGGGGAATGATCTTCGGTTATATCCTGATCAGAATCTGGCGGAAAACAACAAAAACCTTTTATTGATGGATTTCCGGAGCGACATAAAAGCGCTTTTTACAAGAGGCACCATTCTCAGGCGCCTTATTATAATAAATATAGCAGTATTCCTTACAGTCACGATTGCAGGAATAATAGGATTTCTGCTGGTCAACCCGGCTGTACCCGAAACAACCATCAGGCTGCTGTCAGTGCCATCCTCATTCAGTGTTCTCCTGGCAAGGCCGTGGACCCTGGTAACATACATGTTCACACATAAGGACATACTGCACATTGCGGTAAACCTCCTCTGGCTTTACTGGTTCGGAAAGATTTTTCTTGAATATTTCGACCAGAAGAAGCTGACTGCCGTATATATCCTTGGAGGAATTACTGGGGCACTGACTTATGTTATCTCATACAATACCTTTCCGGCTTTCAGGGAATTTGCCGGTACGTCAATTCCGCTTCTCGGCGCAAGCGCATCGGTTATGGCGGTTGTAGTGGCTATAGCAGTCTATGTTCCCGACTATACCGTTCTGCTCTTTCTGTTCGGCCAGATTAAAATAAAATACATTGCCCTGGTAATTTTTCTTCTTACCTCAATGGCTGACTTCTCGGTAAATTCAGGGGGAAAACTTGCCCACATCGGGGGAGCATTATTCGGGTACCTGTACATTGTTTCGTACCGGCAGGGCAGGGATATCGGGAAATGGCTGAACAATTTTCTCGACTCTGCAGTAACTCTTTTCCGTCCAGGGAAAAGACTCAGGGTAACCTATAAGAAAAATACGCGCGACGACCGCGAATACAACAGGATGAAGGCTGAGCACCAGGCCAGAATAAATGAAATTCTTGACAAGATTTCAAAAGGAGGTTACGACAGTCTTACCCGTGAAGAGAAAGATTTTCTTTTCAGGGAGAGTCAGAAAAAAAACTAATTTTGAAATAATCATTTCTTACAGATTCAGCTCTTGAAGAAATTTATCCACCGGCTTTTTTTAGCAATTAATGTTCTTTTTGCGGCAGCCCTTATCATGGCATACATGGCTGTTCATATCAACCCCGGCGATTTTACCCTGCCTGCCTTCTTCGGACTTGCCTACCCATACCTTCTTCTGATTAATATTATGATATCCGTTATATGGGCTGTCAGGCTCAGGTGGGAGGCTCTGATATCGGTAGCTGTTATTCTGGCCGGATTTAATCACTTCACGAATTACATCCGTATTTTTAAACCACGGTCCGTTCCTGAAGGCTCCATCACCGTTATGAGCTACAACGTCAGGCTTTTCAATTATTTCGAAAACAAAACGGCAGGCAATACCGAAACAAACATAATTTCACTTGTCAGGTCCAGGCAGCCCGATATAGTGTGCCTGCAGGACTTATTCCTTAACGGCGATGCAGACAGAAAGGAAGCAGAAATCAGAAAAAGGCTGGGAAAGGGTTACTATTCCCATACCAGGCTTCTCGGCAGCGGTAATAACAGGCATTACGGCATTGCCACTTTTTCGAGATACAGGATTGTAAACCGCGGGGAAATTCAGCACCCTGGATCATCAAGCCTTTCGATATATACCGACGTGATTATAGGAAAGGATACTTTCAGGATAATTAACAATCACCTTCAGTCGTTCAGGCTTAAGAAAACGGAAACGTCGTTTTTTGAGGAGCTGCTGGGGCAGGAAAGCGTACAGACCCTGAACCAGATAATGTCTGTTTCAAAGAGCCTCCGGCAGGGTTTCAGGGCAAGAGCGCTGCAGGCACAGCTTGTAAAGGATTACATCGACCGTTCGCCGTATCCCGTGATTGTGGCCGGCGATTTCAACGACACTCCCGTGTCATACACCTACCATAAAATCCGGAAAGGATTGAATGATGCCTTTGTAGAGTCGGGTTACGGAGCCGGTTTCACCTACAGGGGCAACTATCCTCCCAACAGGATAGATTACATTCTGCACGATAATTCTCTTAAAAGCACTCGATTCGAAATAACGAGGGTCAGATACTCCGATCACTATCCCGTGACAGCAGTGTTCAGGAAGCCCTTGTGAACGGCAGTTTCGAAAGCTCGACATTTCCTCCCGATAATATTATCCCCGTCTTAAGGCCCCTGAAGAGTTCATTATGCTCTCTGACAGCTGCAAGGGCAACCGCCGATGAGGGTTCAATGATTATTTTCATCCTTTCCCATATAAGCTTCATGCATTCAATGATGGATTCTTCCGTGACGGTAAGGATATCATCAGCATTCTTTCTGATGATTGTGAACGTAAGCTCACTTAGAGAAGTAAGAAGGCCGTCGGCGATTGTTGAGGGTGGTTTTGCAGGATGAATTACGCCGGAGGTAAACGAGAGAAATGCGTCGTTGGCATTGAGAGGCTCGGCGCCGAATACTTTTATCTTTGGATTAACGGCCCTGGCTGCTGTTAATGTTCCGCTCAGCAGGCCGCCTCCTCCCACCGGTGCCATAATGCAGTCGAGTGATGGCACCTCCTCAAGGAGTTCAAGGGCTGCAGTTCCCTGTCCGCAAATAACGTTGAAGTTGTCGTAAGGGTGGATAAGCAGTGCTCCTGTGCGGGCGATAATATCGCGCGTTGTCGATTCGCGGGCCGCCTGTGTGGGTTCGCAGAAGGTTATTTCCGCCCCGTATCCCCTCACGGCATTTTTCTTTACCTCCGGTGCATTTGAAGGCATTACGACCATTGCCTTCACGCCGGCGTCAGAGGCGGCAAGAGCCAGTGCAGCTGCATGATTTCCGGAGGAGTGCGTTACTACACCCCTTCTTTTTTCATCAGGTGTTAAAAGCTGAACGGCGTTGGTTGCCCCTCTGAATTTGAATGCTCCGACCTTCTGAAAATTTTCGCATTTGAAAAACAATTCACATCCGAATATGTTGCTGATCTGCCGTGAGCTCATCACGGGTGTGATATGAATAAAGGGTTTTATGCGTTTATGCGCTTCCCTGATGTCATATAAACCAGGTACTTTCATGTCGTAATTATATATGCTCCGAAACCTCAATCCCTCTCCCGGCATTGAGTTCTGCCCCGGCCGAAGCCGCGGGTACCCGGGGAGAGGCTTTGAAGGGCCAGCCAAAAGTATAATTCAAATATAAAAAGAACGCCGGAAAAATGAATTTCCGGCGCTCATATTATTTTTTCAATGCTTATAATAACTTAAATGCCACTGTAAGGCCGGTCATCACAACGGAGACCATCGACATCAGTTTTATAAGGATATTAAGAGAAGGGCCTGATGTATCTTTAAACGGGTCGCCGACCGTATCACCAACAACGGCAGCTTTGTGCGGGTCGCTCTTTTTGCCGCCAAGGTTTCCTTTTTCGATGTATTTTTTGGCGTTGTCCCATGCGCCGCCGGCGTTGTTAAGCATGCTGGCGAGGGTGAACCCTGCGGTTAGTCCGCCGGCCAGCAGACCGACGACTCCGGGCACACCGAAAACCACACCGATAACCACCGGCACAATGATTGCCATCAGTGCAGGCACCATCATCTCTCTCTGGGCTCCGCGTGTTGAAATTTCAACGCATTTTGCATATTCGGGTTTCCCGGTGCCTTCCATGATGCCCGGTATTTCGCGGAACTGTCTTCTCACTTCCTCCACCATTCTCCCGGCGGCACGTCCCACGGCCTTCATCGACATTGCGCAGAAAACGAATGCCATCATGGCGCCGATAAAGATACCACCGAGCAGTATCGGGTTAAAAAGTGACAGATTGTAAGCAGCAACAAAGTCGGCAACCTGGGCATGAGCCACATCAACGGCCCTCTGTCCTTCCTGAACCACGGCAGGCGCATGGCTTTTATAGAAAAGCACATCTCCAACCTGTTTGAATCCTTCCGGGGCCTTATCGGCGAGTTTTCCCAGCCAGAGTTTTACCTCTTCGAGGTAGGCTGCCAGAAGAGCCATGGCGGTAAGGGCAGCCGAACCTATGGCAAATCCTTTACCGGTTGCGGCTGTTGTGTTGCCAAGGGCGTCAAGGGCATCTGTTCTCTGTCTTACTTCCTCCGGCAGGTGCGACATCTCTGCGTTACCGCCGGCATTGTCGGCTATGGGACCGAAAGCGTCGGTTGCAAGGGTAATCCCAAGGGTTGAGAGCATACCGACAGCTGCAAAACCGATACCGTAAACTCCCTGTGCGAATTCGGTAAATCCGCCCGCAAAACCGAAAGCTGCAATGATACCTATCACAATTGTCACAACAGGCAGCCATGTTGAGAACATACCAACGGCCATACCCTCGATAATGACAGTGGCAGGGCCCTGCTTTGCCATGTTTGATATGCCGCGGGTTGGTTTATATTCATCTGATGTAAAATATTCAGTCGACTGGCCAATGATAACCCCTGCAATCAGACCTGCCACAACGGCGCCGAACACACCCCAGGTTATCATTCCTGCAGCCGCCATAACGGCCAGGGCAACGAGTATGAGAGAGGAGCTTCCGCCTGTACCAAGCAGGAGAGCCCTCAGAAGGTTTTTCTGGGTGGCGCTCTCTTTTGAACGGACCATATAAACTCCGATTATTGAAAGAATAATACCTATGGCTGAGATAATCATTGGTGCAATAATTGCCTTCACCTGTTCTCCGGCTGCCAGTCCGGGCAGAGCGGCCCCGAGAGCAGCAGTTGCCAGGATTGAACCTGCATACGACTCATAAAGGTCGGCTCCCATACCTGCAACATCGCCTACATTGTCACCAACGTTATCGGCTATTGTAGCGGGGTTGCGGGGATCGTCCTCAGGTATGCCGGCCTCAACTTTACCAACCAGGTCAGCTCCCACGTCTGCAGCCTTTGTGAAGATACCGCCGCCCACGCGTGCAAATAGAGCCTGTGTTGAAGCACCCATGCCGAAAGTAAGCATTGTCGCGGTGATCTCGATCAATTTCTGATGATCGTTGGTACCAGGGGCCACAAATGTAAGACCCAGGAATTTCAACCCTGCTTCCATATGTTCGGGAGTAAAGATGGCATAGTTGAGCAGCAGGAACCAGAGGGCAATGTCGAGCAGACCGAATCCCACAACCACCAGTCCCATCACGGCGCCGCTACGGAGAGCCACCTGAAGTCCCTTGTTGAGGGATGTAGAGGCAGCCCACGCGGTGCGAGCCGAGGCAAACGTGGCAGTGCGCATACCGAGATATCCGCAAAGGCCCGAGAAAAATCCGCCGGTAAGAAATGCCACCGGCACAAACGGGTTCTGAACACCCATATAGGCAAGGATGGTGAGAAGAACCACAAGGATCAGAAACACTTTGGCAACTACCGTATACTGGCGCTTAAGGTAAGCCATCGCGCCTTCCCTGACATAAAGGGCTATCTCCTTCATCCTGTCTGTTCCTTCTTCCTTTACGATCATACTTTTGTAAAAGATCCAGGCAAAAAGCAACGCCAGGAGAGCAGAAACAGGTACAATCCAGAATAATGCTGTTAACATAATTTTTAACTTTAGTTTATTTTATAATTATAGGTTAATGCAAATTCCATTTATTAAAATTCCTGCAAAACTAATCAGATTTTCTTTTCCGCAAATCTTTTAAAGGAATTTAACTGAAAAGGCCGGAATACTTTTAAACGATTACTTTTTATTCTTTACGTATTTGTCCATCCATGTCAGTACCTCCCAGTGTTTATGAAGTATTGATTCCCTTGCGGCGTAGCCATGACTTTCATAAGGCAGCATGACAAGGCGCGTTACTGCACCGAAACCTTTGAGGGCGTTGTAGAACCTTTCGCTCTGGATGGGGAATGTACCGCTGTTATTATCGGCCATTCCGTGGATCAGCATCAAGGGGTCCTTCACTTTATCGGCATGCATGAAGGGTGACATTTTATTATAAACCTCAGGAGCCTCCCAGTAGCTTCTCCTTTCGTTCTGAAAGCCAAAAGGCGTGAGGGTGCGGTTATAGGCCCCGCTCTCGGCAATCCCTGCAGCGAAGAGCCTTGTATGAGCCAGCAGGTTAGCGGTCATGAATGCACCGTAGGAGTGACCGCTCACCGCCACCCTGTTTCTGTCGGTAACGCCCATCTCAACAGCCTTGTTAATTGCCGCTTCGGCATTGGCAACAAGCTGCTCGATAAAGGTGTCGTTTGGCTCCTTTCCTTCAACACCGACAATCGGGAAGGATGCATCCATAAGTACAGCATAGCCCTGTGTTACGTAAACAAGGGCCGAGGATGCACTTATCCTTGTGAAGGTATAGGGAGAACCGCTCACCTGGCCGGCTGCAGCAGCGTCGTTGAATTCACGCGGATAGGCCCATAGAAGTGTCGGGAGAGGCCCGTCCTTCTGCCTGTCATAGCCCGCCGGCAGGTACAGCGTAAATGAGAGATCCACCCCATCATTCCTTTTATATTTTACAAGCTCCTTGTAAACACCGGCAAGCTGGGGATATGGATTCTTAAAATCTGTAACCTGTGTCAGTTTTCCGTTTTTAAGGTTCCTGATGAAATAATTTGGAACCTCTTTTACCGACTGGCGGTTTGTAAGAATGATTCCCCTGTTTATGTCGATCACAGTTGTGACAGTTTCATAATATGGAGCTTCCGATCTGAAGATTCTCGCAGTTTTCCCGGTTGCCATATCGTACCTGTCGATGAAGGGTCTTTCCCCTTCGGGTGAAGCGCCGGCACCGGTCAGATAGAGCGATCTGCCGCGGTCACCGGTGAGAAGGACGTTCCTTCCCATGACGTTCCTTTCAGTAACAAAGGAGCCGGGGGCATTGTACCTGTCGTCGGTGTTGTATTCGAAAATCTTTTTAACGGTTTTTTCAGGATCGGAGGGGTCGAACAGGCTGGTGACCCTGACCCTGGTCTTTGAAAGCCCTTCGTTCAAAACAGCCAGCTTACTGTTGCCCCAGGTAATACCCCCGAATCTCATGCGGGTTGAAAGGAACCTTACAGGTTCTCCCGAGAAAGGTGCACGGAGCAGAAAAACCTGGTCGTGATATTCCATCTCCCTTGAATAATCACCGCCGTCGAGAGCCTCGGCCCAGTATATGGTTGCAGGTTCATCGGCTCTCCAGTAATAACCTCTCGGACCCGGAAGAACGGCATCATAGCCCCTGGGTCTGTTCTCAATAAGCGGACGTTCGAGCAATGTTTTCACATGCTTCCCGCTTATCTCTTTTATCTCGGTTACGGTGGGGAAGGATGAATAAGGCACCAGGTAGGAAAAGGGTCTTTTTATACGCGAAACCAGCATATATTTTCCGTCGGGCGAAAGAGAGACATCGGTTATCATGCCTTTTTCTCCGACGGGTTTTATGGCATTACCGTCCCAGATCATCAGTAACGAGGCTGCAAGGTATTCGAATAGTGCCTCATCATAGGGGTCTTTCAGCAGATCCTGGTAAGTAGCCGCCTGGGCCTTACTGCCGAGGTTCTCCTGCACCACGGGGCCTTCAGGGACGTTGCTTTTTACAGGCATTGCTCCTCTTGCCGGGTCGGTTACTGAAAAAATGATACCATTCCCGCCCGGAAGCCATTCAGTTATATATCCGAACACACCGTTCAGGTTTTCCGCGATTTTTTTTGAGGTCATGGTAGTAATGTCACATACCCAGAGTTCGGTTGTGCCGGCTGTTGAGTTTGTAAAGGCCAGTTTCCGGCCATCGTCCGACCAGACCGGCAAACCAAGTCTCGGGTTGTCGGGTAATCCTTTTACCGTCCTCTCTTCCGAGCCGTCAGTTTTTATAATCCTGAATGAGGTAAAATATGTGCTGCGGCTGGGGCCGTTTACCGAAGGGTCTATCCTCAGGCCTGCGAGCCTGAATTCTTCACCGGCCAGATCCCTGATTGTGGGCAGGCCCTGCCTTTCGGCTATGAGAATGGTCTGTTTATCAGGGCTGACAAGCACAGAAGGAGTCACCGGAGCATCAACAATCCTGACAATCTCATCAGGGGGAAGCATGTATTTAATGGCTTCCTGGCTCCCTGCAGTCATGCTTAAAAGCAGCATAACCTGGAGTGAAAGAAGAATTCTTCTGATCATGATTAAAGTGTTTTCCTGTTAATATTTTCCAAAAATAAGGATATCCGCCAACTATTCGCTTTTTTGGACGGGGTTTTACGAAGAAACAGCAAAACAGGCATATTTTTCGGGGGCCGGTCAGATTAACCGGGCGCCATGGGGAAAGATATTATAAGTGAGAAGGAATGCCGGCAAAACGCAATAAAGAGTATAAACGAAAGACTTTCAGTTATTAAGGTCTGTGATCCCTTCAGGCAGATGCATTTTTATTTCACGGTTTCCCGGATTTATCTCCGCAACAAAGTCTTTATGATAAGATATAAGGATCGTTTTTCCCTTCCCCGTGGAAACCTCAAGAAGAATGTTTCCGTTATTGTCGGTTACCTTTGTTATAAGTCCCGAAAGATTTTTTCCGGTGTCAGTGAGTTTATAACCTGCAAGGTCAAAAATGCTGAAAGGCTGTTTATCGTGCTTTTCTTCTGAGGGGATAATCACCCTGCACCCTGACAGAGTCCGGAGTCTTAACGGATCAGTATAGTCCTCAAACCTTACCAGTATGGTATTGTCGCCTTTTGCTTCGGCAGATTCGGGAAAAAACGGAACATATTTACCTTCAATTTCGATAAGGTAAACCTTAACTGATGAAATAAGTTCTCCTGTTACAGGCTTGTCGGTTGCTATGACAGCTTTTGAACCTGCCGGCAGAATTTTAACGATTCTTCCGGTTATAGTGTTTTCTTCCATTACCGGATGAAGATGAGGCAACCTGCAGGAGGCAGCCCGCAATGAAATTCCGGGGGCTATTCGGCAGGAGCTTCGGGAGCTGATTCAGAGGTTTCTGCTTCGGCTGTTTTTTGTTCTTCAACAGCCTCCGGCTGTTCTTCCTTTTCAGCCTTAGCGGCAGCCTCTGCTCTTTTCTTTGCAATCTCGGCGGCTCTCTTTTCGTTGATCTTTCTTTCTGCCTCGATACGTTTCATTACACCGTCATCGGCAGATTTTTCAATCTTAAGTTTTTTAGCCTCGATTTTAGCTTCCTGCTGTTTCATCCACTCGCTGAAGCGTCTTTCGGCTTCAGCTTCATCAAAAGCACCTTTCTTAACACCTTCAAGAAGGTGTTTCTTAAGAAGAATACCCTTATAGGACAAGATAGCTCTACATGTTTCAGTAGGTTGTGCGCCTTTCTGCAGCCAATCCAGCGCCTTGTTGAAATCAATTTCAATAGTTGCCGGATCGGTACGAGGGTTATAGGTACCGATCTTTTCAATAAATCTGCCATCCCGTGGCGACCTGCTATCTGCTACCACAATGTGGTAATAGGCCAGCTTTCTGCGGCCTTTTCTGGCTAATCTGATTCTAACTGCCATTAATTTACGCTTTGTTTAAAACCTACTTTAAAAAATTGTGGGTGCAAAGATATAACATTTATATTAAAAATAAAGGGCGTCTCCTTTTATTATGACGCCCTTTTTTGATTCTTATGGCAATATTTTAATAACCCGGGTTCTGTTGTGTTTTAAGAGTGGGATTTGCCTCGAGTTCCCTGGCGGGTATCGGGAAGACCAGTTTCGGGTCATTCCATGCCCATGTGGCAACACTCTGTTTCAGCCTCTTAATGTCGTGGATACGATGACCTTCAAAAGCCAGCTCGAGCCTTCTTTCGAGAATGATATCATCAAGAGTCACCGAACCTGCAGCAACCAGTCCTGCCCTGGTATGAATAACATTGTAGTCGTTAAGAGGTGAATCGCCGACATAGGGAGTTCCCAGCCTGATGTTACCTTCTGCCCTGATGAGGTACATTTCCGCAAGGCGGAAGAGGTTTATGCAGCCGTACTGGTTATTCCATTTTCCTGTACGCATTGCTCCGTTACCCATGAAGAAGAGATCTTTGCGTTTATCTCCTGCCGGATAGAGGTCAAGATGCCCGTCGAGAATGTCAATGTCCCCGTCTCTGCCTCCGTACTCCGGGATTGAAAAGAATTCCGTCATCGAGCTGAACCTGTCCTGAGGGGTGATCTGTGTTGCAAATATATCCTCATTGGTGTTATTATCCTGGTTAAACACATCCGCATAGTTGGGGAGTATCTGGTATTTTCCCGAAGCGATGACGGCATCAGCGGCTTTACGTGCGTTGTCGTAATCGCCCTTCTGCAGGTAGACTCTTGCCAGAAGAGCATTTACCGCTCCCTTTGAAGCATAAACGCCGTTGGACTCAGGAAGTTTTCCTGCGGCAGTTGTCAGGTCTGTGATTACCTGTGCATACACTTCATCCACGGTATTTCTTCCTACATTGCTGCTTTCGTTTATACCTCTTGTGGGGGTAAGAACAATGGGCACTCCAAGCTGGTTGTTGGTTGCTGACGGATCGAAGGGTTGTGCAAAGAACCTTACCAGGTCGAAATACATCAGAGCCCTGAGGAAAAGGGCTTCACCTTCCACCCTGTCGCGATCGGCTTCCTTCACAACCCCGAGAGCGCTCAGGATATTGTTGCATGTGTTAATTACCTCGTAACTGTCTCTCCACTGGGCATAAGGTTCCGAGTTAGTGGCAAGCATCGTTTTGTTGAATATCTGGCGGGGGTCAATATAGGTTCCCACCCACTGTATTTCACCGTTGCCGCCGAGCAGTTCGGCGTTTCTCAGTATGTTGCCGCCGTATATACCCGGGTCGTCGAACAGTGCATAAGCTCCGATAAGCACGCTCTTGACATTTGCATCCGAGGTAAGGGCGATATCTTCGCTAATGCTCTGTGAGGGTTCAAGATCAAGTAATTTATCGCAGGCCGTAAAAACCAGGAATGCGACTATTGCTGTAAGGGAAATATATCTTTTCATAGACTTTCCTTTTAAAATGTTATAAACCTATGTTAATGCCGAATACGATTGATCTTGGCTGGGGAGCCGAGTAAAAGTCGCACCCGGAGTAAATGTTGTTGACAAGGAAGTCGGTCGACACTTCAGGGTCCCATCCCTCATATTTTGTAAATGTGAGAAGGTTCTGTGCCTGGAAGTATATCCTGAGCCTGTTCAGTTTAACCTTATTCACAAGATTTGAAGGGAATTCGTAACTGAGCACAACGTTCCTGAGCTTAAGGTATGAACCCGGGGAGAGGTACCTGCTGTTGCGGCTCTGATCGCCGTTATCCCATGCAAGTCTTGCTTCGGGCACATCAGTGATGTCGCCGGGCTGTTTCCAGCTTCTGAGCTGCGATTTCAGCTGGTTGTCGTACCATACGCCGTTTGCTCCCATCCACTGGTCGCCGATCAGGTGAATTTTGTTTCCGGCAACGCCCTGGAAGGTAAAGGAGAGTTCAACACCCTTGTAACTCAGAGTGTTAGTTATAGCTCCGGTATAGTCGGGAGTCGGGTTGCCGAGAATTACAAAGTTGGCATCTTCGAATACGTTAGTTGTTTCTTCCGGGTTAACGATATTGCCGTTGGCGTCCTGTTCGTTAACATACCACAATGCATCGCCGTTGTCCTTGTCAACACCCGCATATTCTGCCCCGTAGAATACACCGATGGGCTGACCCACCTTTACAACGTTCATATACCTGGTGCTGCCGTTGTCGATAATATCCTGGCCTCCAAGGTTAAGCACCTTGTTCTTGTTTATTGAGAAGTTAATGTTTGTATTCCAGGTAAGGTTTCCTGTGAGGTTATTTGTGTTAAGCACAAACTCAAATCCTTTGTTTTCAACCGATCCGATGTTCTGCATCTGTGTCTGATAACCCGAGGTGGCGGGTACCGGAACCTGGAGAAGCAGGTCGTTGGTTTTCTTGTGGTACACGTCTATCTCACCGGAGATCCTGTTTCTGAAGAAACCGAAATCAATACCTGCATCAACCTGCCTTGTTGTTTCCCATCCGAGATCAGGATTAGGTATCTGGCTTGGAAGAAGACCCGACAGGCTGTTATAATTACCTACGCTGTAAAGTCCGAGGTGTCCGAAGTTTGAGATACCGGCATTACCGGTAAGTCCGTAGCTTGCACGCAGTTTCAGGAAGCTGAGGAGCGGGTTGCCTGCAAGAAAACTTTCCTTAGAGATTACCCAACCCAGTGAAGCGGCAGGGAAGAAACCGTACCTGTTATTCTTTCCGAACCGTGAAGAGGCATCCACGCGGCCCGCCAGGGTAACCAGGTATTTGGTTTTGTAATCAAAATTCACTCTTGAGAAATATGACAGGAAGCTGTACTGTGTAAGTGTGGAAGATGCTCCCGTTATCAGACCGGCGCTTGCCAGGGTCTTCAGGGCGTCGAGCGGGAACTGCTGGCCTTCTGCATAAAGAGTCTCGACGGTTGTATACTGAAATTCGGTACCGAGAACACCGCTTACGCTGAAATCACCAAAGCTGTTAAGATAGTCCAGATATGATTTACCGCTGATGTTCTGGTTTTGTCCATAGTTTGCAAAACCGTAACCGCCCACGCCCGTTCCCGATTCGGTCTTTTCTCCGTAACGGGCATTCTCCTTAAGGTTATAGAGATCAAAACCAAGTTCATTCCTCCATTTCATACCGTTAAAGAGGCCTATAACAAGGTATGTGTTGACGAGTGATCTGTATTCAATAATATTTCTTGAAGCGTACTCAACATCCAGAAGTCCGTTATAGTAAGTTGTAACGGGGGTATTGTAGAGTTCACCGTTCAGATCGCGGGGAGGGGTTATGGGCGATAATGCAACAAGCTGCATGGGTGTGGAGAAGGCATTGTCGGCCGATACCTGGTCGATAGCCGTTCTGTTAAGGGCAAGAGAGAAGCCCAGATCTACATTTTTGCTGGCCTTGTTGTCAACATTCAGACGGGTTGAGAATTTTTCAATTCCGTTGGAAACCAGGATACCGCCCTGGCTGTTGTATGAACCGCTGGCAAAGAATTTCAGTTTGTCATTTCCACCCTGTGCCGAGAGATCAGCCGAATAAATACGTCCTCTCTGGAAGGCAAGATCCTGCCAGTCGGTGTCGACCTTCGAACCCAGATATTTTGAGCTGGGATTGTTGGGGTCTTCAAGTATCTTGGCCCATCCTGAGTATCTCTTAAGTCTGTTTTCAACATGTCCCTGCCAGTAGGTGTTGGTTCCGGGAGGATCGCCGTAAATAAGGTCTTCATAAGCATCACCTCTTTTGGCGGCATCCCTGAAATATGATATGTATTCCTCTGCATTCATAAACTCCCTGCGGTGGGAAGGATCGTTAAATCCTGTCTGCATGGTGAAATTAATTTTTGTATCGCCGCTGTAACCTTTTTTGGTGGTTATGATCACTACGCCGTTTGCACCTCTTGAGCCGTAAATTGCGGCCGATGCTGCATCTTTAAGAATCTCTACCGATTCAACATCGTTGAAGTTTATTGAGGTAAGCGGGTTGACAGATGCTCCGGACAGGTTTGAAGCCTCGGTGGTTATGGGAATCCCGTCGACAACAAATAAGGGCTGGTTGGTGGCAGTAATTGATGAACTGCCCCTGATCCTCATTCTGGTGGCCCCGGTTGATTTACCGTTAACAGCTTCGATAAATACACCTGCACTTTTACCCTGTAGCGCAAGTTCAACCGTAGGCACGGGTACATTCATCAGCTTTTCGCCTTCAACCTTGGCAATACTGCTGGTCACTTTCGATTTTATCTGTGTTCCGTAACCAACTACAATGATTTCATCCAGGCCGAGTTCTTCCGTCTGAAGTGTCACATTAATGACATTTGAAGTTCCGACAACAACTTCAAGGGTCTTCATACCTACGTACCGGAATTCGAGAACATCTCCTTCCCGTGCACTGATCTGGTATTTCCCGTTCATATCGGTGGCGGTACCTGTTGCTGTACCCCTGACCTGAACAGTAGCTCCTATAACCGGCTGATTGTCGTCAGCGCCGGTTACGACACCGGTAATTGTTTTCTGCTGGGCTGCTGCCGTAAGGAGCATACTGCAAAAAACAAAAAACGCAATTAGAATTCTTCTCATAGAATTTGATTTGGATTAAAAAATTTTTAACAGATCAAGCTCTTTGAGCATAAAAAATTAGCAGGTCGTAAATGTAATAATTTAATAAACTGATCAAAGGAATCCTGATAAATTTCTCTTTTTTTTGGCTATTTTTACATGGTTTGATACGAAAAAAAATCCTCATGCCTCCTTTCACTCATTTACACGTACATACACAGTATTCCATTCTCGACGGTGCCGCCTCAATCAACGGACTCATCGAAAAGGCAAAGTCGTTCGGCATGGAGGCCCTTGCAATAACCGATCATGGCAACATGTTTGGAGCCAAGGAGTTTCACAGTCATGCCTCGAAAAAAGGCATCAAACCCATTATAGGCTGTGAAATTTACGTTGCAAGGGGAACAATGGAGGATAAGACAGGAAAAGAGGACCGCAGCGGAGACCATCTGATCCTCCTTGCAAAAAATCTCAGGGGCTATCATAACCTGGTTAAACTGGTCTCTCTGGCATGGACAAAAGGCTTTTATTACAAGCCGAGGGTCGACAAAGCCCATCTGATGAAATACAGGGAAGGCCTGATTGCCAGCTCGGCATGCATAGCCGGGGAAATACAAACCGAAATTCTAAATGGCAACTCAGAAGCTGCAGAGGAGGCCCTGAAAAGCTACACGGATATTTTCGGGGATGATTTTTACCTTGAGATTCAAAGGCATGAAACCTCCGACCCTGAAGCTGACCAGACAACTTTTCCACTGCAGCAAAAAGTGATAGAAGCCTTCAGAAAGCTTTCTGAAAAGACAGGCGTTAAAATAATCGCCACAAATGATGTTCATTTTGTCAACCGCGAAGATGCCGATGCCCACGACAGGCTTATCTGCATAAACACCGCTAAAGACCTGGATGATCCCACCCGGCTGAGATACACAAAACAGGAATATCTCAAGAGCGAGGAGGAAATGCGAACGATTTTCAGTGATATCCCGGAAGCTATTGATAATGTTTCAACCCTTGTGGCGGGCATTGAGAAATACAAGCTCGACCATGACCCGATAATGCCCGAATTTAAAATCCCTGCGGAATACAAGTCGGAGGACGAATACCTGAGATACCTTACATATAAAGGGGCCGGGGAGAGATGGGGTAATCTTACACAGGAACAGCGTGAAAGGATTGATTTTGAGCTTGATACAATATCAAGAATGGGGTTCCCGTCGTACTTCCTTATTGTGCAGGATTTTCTCAGGGCTGCCCGCGATATGGGAGTTTCAGTGGGCCCGGGGAGAGGCTCCGCCGCCGGGTCTGCCGTCGCTTACTGTTTAAGGATCACCGATATCGATCCGATAAAATACGGACTGCTCTTCGAAAGGTTCCTCAACCCCGACAGGATATCAATGCCCGACATCGACATCGACTTTGACGAGGACGGCCGTGATGCCGTACTGCATTACGTGGTGGAAAAATACGGTCACGACAAAGTGGCCCATATTATCACCTTCGGAACGATGGGTGCAAAAATGGCAATACGCGATGTGGCCCGGGTTCAGAAACTGCCTCTCCCTGAAGCCGACAGGCTGGCGAAAATGATACCGGAAAAACCCGGAGTCACACTCAGCGAAGCTTATACCGAAGTCCCGGAACTCGCAAAGGAGAAAGACTCACCAAACCCCCTTGTAGTGCAGACACTCGCTTTCGCAGAAGCTCTTGAAGGATCGGTGAGGCAAACGGGAGTACATGCCTGCGGCGTGATAATAAGCAAGGAATCGCTCGATAACTATATCCCCCTGAGCACCGCAAAAGACACCGACCTTTTTGTTACTCAGTACGAAGGCAATCATGTTGAATCCATCGGTTTGCTTAAGATGGACTTTCTGGGACTGAAGACATTGTCAATAATAAAGGATGCCATCGCCAACATAAAAAAAAGACACGGTATCACGATTGACATCGATAACCTTCCCCTTGACGATCAGAAAACCTTCGAGCTCTTCAGCAACGGCGACACCACAGGGATTTTCCAGTTCGAATCGGCCGGAATGAAGAAATACCTCAAAGAGCTGAAGCCCAACCGATTTGAGGATCTGATTGCAATGAACGCCCTCTTCCGACCGGGGCCAATGGAGTATATACCACAGTATATCAGGCGAAAACACGGGAAGGAAAAAATCGAGTACCTCCTTCCTGAGATGGAAAAATATCTTGCCGACACATACGGAATTACCGTTTACCAGGAACAGGTTATGCTCTTATCCCAGGAGCTGGCCGGTTTCACAAAGGGAGAAGCCGACTCCCTCCGCAAGGCAATGGGCAAGAAGAAGAAGTCGCTGATGGATGAAATGCAGACCCGCTTCCTTGAAGGATGCCTTAAGAAGGGATACAGCGAAGCAGTCATAAACAAAATCTGGAGCGACTGGGAGCATTTCGCACAGTACGCATTCAACAAATCACATTCCACCTGCTATGCTCTTGTAGCCTTCCAGACAGGCTACCTGAAGGCGCATTACCCGGCCGAATATATGGCTGCCGTCTTAAGCCGAAACATAAGCGACATAAAAAAGATTACGCAGTTCATGGACGAAACGAGGAGAATGGGCATTGAGGTACTCGGTCCCGACGTGAACGAAAGCGAAGTGAAATTTACGGTTAACAAGGCAGGTAATATCAGGTTCGGTCTGGGGGCAATAAAAGGCGTTGGAGAAAATGCTGTTTTACAACTTATTGAGGAGAGGGAACAGAACGGCCCGTTTACGGACATTTACGACCTTGTGAGCCGTGTCAACCTAAATGCCCTGAACAAAAAGAACCTTGAAGCCATGGCACTGGCAGGAGCTTTAGATTGTTTTTCCGGCATCAGGAGAGAACAATACTTTGCGACCGACCAGAAAGGCGCTACCTTTATTGAAGCACTTATCCGCTACGGAAACAATGTGAAAACGGTGCGCACCTCCAGCAGGAATACCCTTTTCGGGGAGGATAACGGCTTCAGCATGAAATACCCCGACCCGCCCGAAGCACCCGAATGGCCAAAACTTGAAAAACTCAACAGGGAGAAAGAGGTGATCGGCATCTACCTCTCATCACACCCGCTGGATGACTTCCGCCTCGAGATTGAAACGTTCACCAGCACCACCCTCTCGGAACTGAAAGAGCTGGCAAATTTTCTTGACCGCGAGGTAACTGTTGCCGGAATGGTTACAGATACCCGGAACGGAATAGGAAAAAACGGCAAGCCGTTCAATACTTTCACACTGCAGGATTACACCGACTCATACAGGTTTGCCGTTTTTGATAAGGATTCAGTGGAATTCGGGAAGTACCTTGTAAACGGCTTCTTCCTTCTTGTAAAGGGCAGGGTGCAGAAAAGAAGAAACAACGAAAATGAACTTGAATTCAAGATAAAATCGATAAACCTCCTTTCAAGCGTCAGGGACGAGCTGATAAAAAACGTTACCATAAAAGTCCGGGCGGCCGATATTAACCAGGAACTTATAAACCAGATTAAACAATACATCAAAAACAATCCCGGGGAAACAGAGCTCAGATTTCTTGTTTACGACCCCGAAAGCAAAATATCTTTACCCCTTTTCTCAAGAAGCATCAGGGTGCGCCTTAATAATGACCTTACAACATTCCTGGAAGATCATCCGGCCCTGGACTATAAAGTAAATTGACTATTTTTGCAGATATAAAATGTTCATATAAATTCTAAAATACTATGGCACTGGAAGTTAATGATGCAAATTTTGATGAAGTGGTTCTGAAGTCCGACAAGCTTGTCCTGGTGGATTTCTGGGCAGAATGGTGCGGACCATGCAGGATGATAGCCCCGATAATGGAAGAAATATCAAAGGAATACGAAGGGAAGGTACTTGTTGTCAAATGCAATGTTGACAACAATACCCAGACTCCTGAAAAATACAATGTCAGGAATATTCCCACCGTCCTGTTCGTTAAAAACGGCAATGTTGCCGACAAGCAGGTGGGTGCGGTTCCGAAGAGCGTTTTCATCAACAAGCTGACCGCTCTGCTATAACAGCGGCAATTTACCTTATATTAATTAAATCCCAGCCCGACCGGATGACTGTTTGTGTCTTCGCTGCATCGAGCAGCAGAATAGATCCCGTGTACGTTGAGGCTGCCTCCCGCCTGGGGCACCTTCTTGCATCAGAGAATATGGATGTAATATACGGCGGCGGCGGAATAGGGCTGATGGGTGTGCTGGCTGATGCCGTAATCAGTGCGAAGGGAAAAGTTACAGGTGTGATTCCCGGGTTTATGTACGAAGAAGGTTGGGGCCATCAGGGAATAACCGAAATGATCATCACTTCCGATATGGGTGAAAGGAAAAAGAAGATGATAGGGGATGCTGATGCCATTGTGGCTCTGCCCGGAGGTGTAGGGACACTTGAAGAACTGACGGAGGCCATCACCCTTAAGCAGCTCGGCTTTTTCAAAGGGCCCGTAGTGATACTTAACACACTGGGCTTCTATTCCAACCTGCTGCTTTTCCTTGAAGATATGATCAAGGGCAGCTTCCTGCGAAGGGAACATGGCAGCATCTGGAGCGTTGTAAATACTCCCGGCGAGGTCATTACTGCCATAAAAGATTACAAAGGCTGGCTTGACGATCCCAGAAAATATGCCAAAATCTATTAAGGCAATAATCTCATCCCGATAAACAGGATATCATCAACCTGGGGCAGATCGCCCTTCCAGTCCATTATCTCCTTTTCAAGAATCTGTTTCTGCTCGTTTACCGGCAGGTTGTAAATCTCCGAGATGATTTTCTTTATATTACCCACCTTGTATTTTTTCCCTTCGGGGGAGCCAAACTGGTCGGCATACCCGTCGGAGCACATGTAAATCATGTCGCCCGGCCGGATGGGCACCTCCACGTTGGAGAAACTCTTCTTCTGTTCAAGAGTTGCCATACCTATCGGGAACCTGTCGGCCTTATGCACGATCACTTCGCCGTTTCTGACAAGGTAAAGCGGGTTATAGGCACCTGCAAATTCGAGTGTGAATTTCTGACGGTTGAAAGCGATGAGGGAAAGGTCCATACCGTCCTGTATTCCCTTCTCCTGGCTCTGGATAATTGACCTGATAACCTCGATATTAAGCTGGTCGAGTATTGCCGACGGCCTTATGAGCCCATATTCCCTCACCACTTTGTTGAGTGAGTTATGTCCGATGATTGACATGAATGCTCCGGGCACTCCATGGCCGGTACAGTCGACTGCAGCCAGCAGTTTAACATCCCCGTTGTCGTACATCCAGTAGAAGTCGCCGCTCACGATATCCTTCGGCAGGAACAGGACGAATGTTTCCTCAAAAGTGTCATCTCTTGGAAGCATTGCCCTCTGGATGCGTTCGGCATAACGGATACTGGCTGTAATATCGCGGTTCTTCTCCTCAATGATAATGTTCTTCTGCACCAGTTCGGCAGTACGTTCGGCAACCTTTGCCTCAAGAATTCTTTTTTCCCTGATAAGGTTTCGTTCTCTTACCTTTATATAAACAATTACACCTGTGATTATAAGCAGGGTCATGGTGATTATGAACCATGGGGATAGGTAAAAGGGCGGTTTAATGACAAACGGAAACTCCACTGCCTTTTCGCTCCATACGCCTGAGCTGTTAACGGCTTTGACCATCAGTGTATAATGGCCGGGAGAAAGCCCCGACCAGAATGCCACCGTCTGGTCCGTAACCGGCCGCCAGTCGGAATCGGCTCCTTTAAGCATCACCTTGTATCTTACCGACTTCGGATCTGTAAGGCTGATGCTGTAGTATTGAAAGTTAATTGATTTTTCCCGGTAGCTCAGTTTCATCCCGGCTTTCATTTCCCTCGGCTGGTTATTAACTTCCATACCGGTAATATAGACCTTTGGGGATTCGGCCACCGGCGGTAATTTTGCAGGGTCGAGCATGGTAGCCCCGTTGGCGGTACCGAACCAGAGTTTGCCGTCAGATTCCCTGAAGGCTGCATTCTGGAGAGCTTCAATGCCCGTGAAACCACTGTATTTGGTAAATGAGGATATTACTCCTGTTTCCGTATCGTACCTGTTAAGTCCCAGGTTTGTACCTATATAGAGATACCTGCCCCTGTCGGATAAAAGGGACTTGATATTTCCCGACAGCAATCCGTCATTTTCAGTAAGTGTAAACATGACCGAATCATTCTTAAGAGCCAGCAGTCCGCTTACTGTACCTATCCAGATTGTTCCGTCGGGAGATTCTTCCAGCGACTGGGGAACTACACCTTCCCCTATGTTTACTATTGTGAAATTGTCTGAACCGGGGGTAAGTTTTGATAGCCCGCTTCTCATTTCCGAACCGGCCCAGACAGTACCCTTGCTGTCGCACAGTACCGATTTTATCATATTTCCGGCCAGTCCTTTGCCCTGTGTGTAAACGGAGCCCTCCCTGGCGGCAGGATCCCATACTGCCAGGCCATCGTTGGTTCCTATCCATATCCTTTTTCTTTGATCGGCAGAGAGGGCTGTCACCACCCTGTCGACAGGGAGCATAGCATTAATTTCGGGGTCGGCATTGAATTTTTCTGTTTTCATTTCATACCTGTAAACCCCGAATCCTTTGGTTCCGACCCACATGGTACCGTCACCTCCAGGGATGATGAATCTGACGGTGTTGCCGATAAGCCTCGTTGCCTCGTTGTAAATTTTCACCCGGCTGCCCTGTTTCGCCGCCGGATCGTAAACCGAAATGCCGTTATTGGTTCCGAACCAGTATCTCCCGGCATTGTCGCGCGATATTGCCCATACATTCCTGTCGGGAAGTATATCTTCGGTATTATATGTTACGAAGTGATCTCCCTTGAAAATACTAAGTCCGTTGTAATAATCCGAAATAAGGATATTCTTCTCCCTGTCTTCAAAAATATTAAGGATATTGAGTGAATTAAGGCCGTTGCTTCTGTTGTAGATTTTAAGTTTTCCCTCACTGTATAAGGTAACGCCGCCTCCGAATGTTCCTATCCAGACGTTTCCTTTGTAGTCTTCGGCAAAGCATGAAACAAACATTCTTGAAAGGCCGTTAAGGATGTCATATATTTTCATTTCCCCGGCAACGGCATCCTGCATATAGAGACCTCCGTTATGAAGGCCGTACCAGTAGTTACCTTTGGTGTCCTGGAACATGGACACAACATTGAAATATGTTGTGAGGCCGGGAGGCGAATATGTTTCGAAGATATCCTTTTCCGGGTTATACTTTTTAATAAAAGCATCCGTAATGCAGAAGAGATTATTATTTCTGTCGATATAAAGACTGAAAATCTGGTCGCTGAGACCCTCCTGCCCTGTATAATGCCTGCCCTTAAGTACTGTGGCTCCCTGCGGGGGCAGTTGGGTACGGAATGCTCCGTTTGAGGATGTCGTAATCCAGAAATCATTGCCGAGTTGGCTTATCCCTGTGATATCGCCGGTTATTGTGAGGGTGTCGATACGGGCTCTCGAGAATTTTATTCCGTCGTACCAGCTGATACCACCGTTCAGATGTCCGAACCATATACGGCCGGTTGTGTCTTCAAAAAGGCTTTTCACCCCTCCTGCTGAGAGGCCGTTGAGGCTTCCGAAATTCACGAATCTGTTACCGTCAAATCTTGCCGCTCCGCTCTCGGTTCCAAGCCAGACAAAGTCGTGTCTGTCCTGTATTACGGTATAAACTTTTGATGACCCCAGTCCCTCCTCCACTCCGAATTTCTCAAAGAAGAGAGTCTGTGTCCTTGCTGCCAGGCAGAATAATGACAAAAAAAGGAGCACCAGTATTTTTCTGGTGATCCTTTCAGCGAAAGGAATAGAGATTATTTTCATTTACAATTATTTGGCTATGAAGAAGAATGTACCATCCTCATCGCGGAGGCCGGTGATTTTCCCGAATTTGGGTTTTTGCTGGTTGTTACCCGACACGGCCTTGGTTACGTTCACCACCACTTCTTCAATCGGGATACATGACTTCGGGTTGTTGGCAAGAGTGTTTGCGAATGTCCTTGTGAACTGTGAGTCGTCGACTGCCAGTTCATAGCCTGCCGATGAAAAAACCTGTGCCGATTTCATCTGGGTGGCTGTATAATCGTCGCAGCTCCTCTGTTTGATTTCAGAGCGCATCGCCTGGTAAAAGCTTGGCCCCGATTCGCAGGCATCTGTAACCACCAGGGTATGTGTAAGGTAGTTGATGTACGTTTCCATCGATGCCCTGAGGGTGTTAAGGTTGAAATAAGTGAATTCATCATCCCTCTTTGCGTCAACCGGAATCCAGTAACCGACATCATTGATGAACTTGCCATGTCCGGCATACCAGATAAGAAGCGATTTAACCTGGTTGCTTTTAATCAGGTCTCTCAGTTCGATGGAGAAGAATTTTTCCATTTCCGCCTTAGTAAGGTCTTTTTTGTGAACAAACTGGTGGATCTGGTAATTTGAGAGAGCCCTTATCATAAGGTTGATATCCTTTACCGGTCCGTCGAGCGGAGCAAAAGAGGTGTATTTTGAGTTCTCGATGAAGACCACCCATGTTTTTCCCATCGGGTTCGAAGCGGAGAGCGTTGCTCCTTCCCTGTTCAGCCTGAATTCGGTTTCCTGCACATTTCCGTAAATATCCTCGGCCACTACTGTAATTTTGTTTTTGTTCATTATATCGATGGTGGCTGTAAAAGCCGGGTTGAGTTCATTGACGGCATAGCCGGCCGTAACACCTTCAATAAAAATTGATTTTATCCTGCTTTCATCCGTAATTTTACCCTCAATGGCAAGACGCGGTGAGTTATTGTCAAGGTAAATCTGCCCGTCGTCGGATGAATACGGAGCCACAATTGATATCCTGGGCGGGTTGATCTCGGTTCTCACCAGGTTGAATTCGAGTGTCTTCTGGTTGTTGTATTCATCCTTTGCGGAGATAGTGATCTTGTCAACGTCGCGTATGTCGACAGTGGCAATAAATTCGCTTACGTCATTTTTCTTCTCACCCACGAGGACCTTATTACCGTTGATAGTCATCTCCTCAATTCTGCTTTTTTCCTTTATATTACCCGAGATTGTAATGCTGGCAGCATTCCCTCTTATTTCCATTTTGCCGTCAGCACTTACCGAGGGTGATGCAATATTGATTTCAGGGGCTGCATTTTCACGGTTGAGTTCGTACAGCCTGTCCTGTGCTTCCTTCAGCATCTTTCTTGCCCTGGCGTCAAATTCTGAAAGAACCGTTATTTTGTTATAATCTTCGATTGCCTTCTCATAGTTCATCATTTCCTGGTACGATTTTGCCCTGGCGAAATATCCGTCGGGGTCGTCGGGTTTCAGGGTGATGTATCTTGAGAAATCGGCAATGGCATTAAGGTGCTGGTTGAATTCCTGGTAATATGTGCCTCTTATCATGTAATACTCTGCATTCTCAGGGTCAATAAGGATAGTTTTTGAGACATCGTTTATTGCATTCGGGTAATCGAGATTTGTCTTATAAATTTTACTCCTGACAATATATGCATAGGCATTCCGCGGATCGGCGGTGAGAACATTGTTGATCTGCTCGAGAGCCTCTTTCTGTTTGTTGTTTCTGATGAAGAGATCTGCCAGCTCAAGCCTGGCGTCGGCAAAATTTTTATCTTTTGCAATTGCCTTTTCGAACTCCTTCTGTGCAAGGGGATAATTGTTAAGCTTCACATATACCTTGCCCCTGTAATAGAAATTCTGCGCCGTCTCTTTTATAATAAGTGCGGTATCGGAAGCCCTGAGGGCCTGGTCGTAAAGTCCGAGGCCGAGAAGAGAAATCACCTTTTCGGGGTAGAGTTCCTTGTTGAGCTTTTCGATGGCTTTTGCCCTGTTAAGGCAGTTGAGTGCATCTTCGTAACTTCCCATCTTGTTGCAAACGCGGCCGAGACTTATCAGGGAAGGAACATCCTTGGCCTTGAAAACAAGCGCCTTCTCCAGATCTGCCCTGGCTTCATTCAGTTTGCCGGCAAGTTCGTAGGCGTTGCCTCTCATATAGTAGTATGAGGCATTTGTCGGTTCGGCAGTTATTGCGTTTGTAAACTGAACAACAGCATCATCATATTTTTTGCTGGACAGAAACTCGTTCCCGGCTTTGACAAACTTTTTACCGCTCTGACCCGAGACCACTGAAAACGTAAACAGTGACAATAAAACCGAAAGGATAAACAATCTGCTCTTCATATCTTTGTCGTCTTATTATTTTTCAAATAAACAATCTCAAAATTAGTCTTTTTAAAGTTAACCTGCAAAAAGGTTAACGATGGTTATTAAAAACCAGCTTTAATACAACCTCTTCAAAATTAAATTCATCAACTGTCTGTCCCTCAATGCGGGGAGCTTCTTTTCCGCTGCCGAATACCCGGTTTCCGGTAAATATTCTTGCCTCATCCCACAGCCCGGCCTCAATAAACATATTGTGGACCGCTGCTCCGCCTTCGACAAAGAGTGAGCTGACTCCATAATTATAAAGAACCCCGCATATTTTCTGTACCGGCATATCCCCTTCACTGAGAACTATGTATTCACAGTTTTCACGGGGGCACATTTTATTATTTAACGTAAAAATAAGGCTTTTTGTTTCGTTTTCTTCCGGAAAATCGCCGATGTTTCCGGACCGGCTCAGGATTACCTTCATCGGGTCACGGCCGCTCCAGTACCTGACATTGAGCCTGGGCCGGTCGCGTCGTATTGTTTCCCCGCCGGCAAGTATGGCTTCTTCCTCCGATCTCCATTTATGCACCAGCACTCTTTCGGCCTTCCCCGTAATCCAGTAAGGTTCCGGGGTTGAGTTGGCAGGGCGAACGATATCAATGAAACCATCGGCGCTCTGTGCCCATTTCAGAGTAATATAGGGTCGTTTTTTCTCATGAAAAGTAAAGAATCGCCTGTTCACCCTTCTGCATTCGCTTTCCATCACCCCGCATACGACCTTTACCCCGGCTCTTTTCAGTTTCTCTATTCCTTTCCCGTCAACCTTTTCACTCGTATCCCTTGTCCCGATAACGACAACAGGAATTCCCGATGAGATGATAAGATCGGTGCAGGGGGGCGTTCTGCCGAAATGCGAACATGGCTCCAGCGAAACAAAAAGGGTACATTCTTTGAGAAGGTTCTTGTCCTTCACCGAATTTATTGCATTCACTTCAGCGTGCGGAGTTCCGGCGGCAAGGTGGTAACCCTCCCCGATGATCGTGTTGTTGTAAACCACAACGGCCCCCACCATGGGGTTAGGATAGGTCAACCCTTCAGCTTTTACTGCAAGGTCGAGGCAGCGCCTCATGTATATCCCGTACTCTTCTTCCCGCATCAGTGCGAAATTAGTAAATTTGGAATGTGAATTACAATCTTTCCACATTAACGGACGTAAGGAAGCTTTTCCGCGAAAGGCTCCGTCATCTCTACCCCGTAAATGAAACGGATGCTATCGCGAGCCTCATTATCAGGACAATACTTAACACCGACAGGTTGCAGGAGTTAATGAATCCTTCACTTGCTGTTCCTCCGGCAAAAGGCCGCAAAATTTTAAAGATTTGTGACGAGTTGTCTGCAGGGAAGCCTGTTCAGTATATCCTTGGGGAAACGGAGTTCTACGGATGCAGGCTGAAAGTTAACCGTTACACTCTTATCCCACGCCGCGAGACCGAAGAGCTTACCGACCTTGTAATTAAAGAAAACCGTGCATTCGGGGGAATGGTGCTTGATATCGGCACCGGGCCGGGGACTATTGCAATACCGGTTGCTTTAAACATCCCGGCTTGTACTGTGCATGCACTTGATTTCTCTGAAACGATTCTTAAAACTGCCCGGGAAAATGCCGTTCTGAACAAAGCGCTGGTGTTCTTTTACAGGGCCGACATACTCAACCCCGGATGGAAACCGCCCGCAAAATACGGTATTATAATCAGCAACCCACCTTATGTGCCGGAAAACGAAAGAAAGAACATGCATATCAATGTAACAAAGTATGAACCTGCCGGGGCCCTGTTTGTCCCTGATGATGATCCGCTGATGTTTTACCGGGCTATCGTAAGACAGGGCGGTGAACTTATGCTCCCCGGAGCTAAAATCTACTTTGAGATCCATGAAATGATGGGTGATGCAATAAAAAACCTGCTTACCGGCGAAGGGTTCAGCAATATCAGGATAATCAAAGACCTGAACGGGAGGGACAGAATAGTAACATGTACATACCATGACAAACAGTAAGGAAACTGAGAAATTCCTGCAGAGGGCTATGGCTATCTGCGCCGGCAGCGAGAAATGCAGGGCAGATATTGAAGCAAAACTAATTCAGTGGGGGCTTGATGCCGGAGAGAGAATTAAAATAATCGAACAACTGGTGCGCGAAAAATTCATTGACGAAGAGAGATATGCGGTTGCTTTTGCCCGCGATAAATTCAGACAGAATAAATGGGGAAGAATCAAAATATCTGCCATGTTAAGGATGAAAGGGCTCGGGGAAGACGTTATCAGAAAGGGTCTCGATGCGCTGGAGGAAAATCTGTACGCCGAAACCCTTAAAAAACTGATTGCCTCTCAGAAGAAACAGGTTAGGGCGGTGAATAACTACGAATTGCGCGGAAAACTGATCAGGTTTGCAGTATCAAAAGGATTTGAAACCGACCTTGTTTATGAAGCTGTGAATGAACTAATAAATGATAACAGCGACTGATCAGACAATCCATCTAAGAAACTGGCTGAAGGAAAGCAGAAAGATAATCAGTGACCCGCTAATATCGTAAAGAATAAGATTTCTGCGGATGCCCGGAAGAAGACCTGCATAAAGCACTGAGAAATATATTCTCATAACCAGCTGGGCTGCAAAGAAGAGGAAAACCCTCAGTCCGTATATATTCCATCGCTGTGCTTCGGCCACCCTGCCTCTTAAAATAAGCGAGAAGCTGTGCGAGAGTCCGCACGAAACGCAGGGCTCTCCGGTAAGCTTTTCATGTATGCAGACTAAAGGGTAGCTGTTTTTTTCGGGAGAAAAAATTATAGAGTAGAGGAAAACCATGAGTATCACCCCGGCAAAAACCGTGTTTATAAAGATATACGGTTCCCTGAGCGATACCCTTATTTTATCCGCAAGGTTCATTTAGCCGGCAGGGTATCGGCTTTTTCCTTTTCAAGGTCCTCGAGTTGTTTTACCTTCTCATCGCTTCCCTGTTTTGAGGCTCTTATCTCAACCACATCCCCGTCGCTTTCAACCCTAATGTTGACATTTGCGTCTTCGAGGTCTTTCAGAACATCCCGTTTTATGTCTTTGATGGCGTCCCTTACCTCCACAGGAAACTTATCGGCATGCTTTATCAGCTTTCCTCCCACGAAAACCTGTGAAAATGATAACAGAAAAGCCAATATTCCTATTATAAGGCCTGCGATGTTAAGACCGCGGGGCGAGCTGTCGCGTGTTGCCTGCGACAGACCTATAGCGGCCATGATAACTGCCATTATTGCCGGGACTATGGCAATAATACCCACACAGGGAATTGATGCCAGGATAAAAGATATTATCCCCGTAATAAGAGCGGCTATTCCAAGAGCCTGGCCTGAATTGTTTTTAACTTCTTCCATAATATTCCGTTTTCATTTTTTTCTTTCGAGGATATTAAGCATATCCTGTTCCAAAGACGTGGAAGGATTCTCAATGATGCGTCCGGCCTCCACATTTTTGATATAAAAAATAAATGTGGGCACTCTTTCAATACCCAGCTCCTCATAGCCTGTCACCGGCGAGAATTTTTTATTGTCGACCCCGAGAAATTCGATTTTTTCGACGGGAAAGTTTATTGCTGTCATAATACGCATAAATCGGGGAACCTCCCTGCGGCTGTCGGGGCACCATGAACCCATCACAATTTTGACGGTAAGATCTTTCATGTCGGTGTTAAGAAGGCGTGAGACCGTCTCTTCGTTGTATCTGTAATTATCGAAGCCCTCGTAGTACCATTCGGAATGCGGCGACCGGGTAAACCTGTCGGGTCTGAAATAACCAAGAATCCAGGTTTCCAGTGCGGAAAAACTGACTTTGTCCTTTTTTTCGGTAGCTGCCGGCACCTGCGGCCTGGCACACGCGCTGTAAAGCAACAGCAGACTAAGAATTAACGTGTATTTTCTTATCATAACCGGCAGGTTTTGTTTCTCAAAATAAATGAATATTTATGAGAACTTCAGCTTGCTCAGGTATTTTCAGACTGAAAATTCCTTTTTTTAACCGGCCTTTTTCAGCAATATTTCGAGTATTTGTCTTGCCGCCTTTGCAACTGAGGTTCCCGGGCCGAAGATTGCCGCTACACCGGCGTCATAAAGGAACTGGTAATCGCCCGGAGGGATCACCCCGCCTGCAACCACCATTATATCTTCGCGTCCGTACTTTGCAAGTTCCCTGATCACTTCGGGCACAAGAGTTTTGTGTCCGGCAGCCAGGCTTGAAATGCCGAGCACGTGGACGTCGTTTTCCACTGCCTGCCTGGCTGTTTCGGCGGGGGTCTGGAAAAGTGGTCCGATATCGACGTCGAACCCCAGGTCGGCATAACCTGTGGCTACCACTTTTGCTCCGCGGTCGTGTCCGTCCTGCCCCATTTTGGCAATCATTATTCTTGGCTGACGGCCCTCCATTTCGGAAAACTTTGAGACCAGCATTCTGGCGGCCTCGAAATCCTCGTCTTTTTTATACTCCGACGAATATACGCCGGAAACTGAACGTATCACTGCTTTGTACCTCCCTGTAACTTTTTCAATAGCGTATGAAATTTCACCGAGTGAAGCACGGGCAGAGGCAGCCGCGACAGCCAGTTCGAGGAGATTTCCGTTTCCTGTCCTGGCACATTCAGTAAGCCTGTCGAGCGCTTCCTGGCATGCTTTCCCGTCTCTTTGCGACCGCAGCAGGGCAAGCCTTTTTATCTGGGCCTCCCTTACGGCAGTATTATCGACTTCGAGTGTCTTGAGAGGTTCCTCCTTCTCAAGCCTGTATTTATTGGTACCAACAATTGTCTGCAAACCTGAATCTATTCTTGCCTGAGCTCTTGCAGCGGCCTCCTCTATTCTCATTTTGGGGACTCCTGATTCGATAGCCTTTGCCATGCCTCCGAGGCTTTCTATTTCCATAATATGGTCCCATGCCCTTTCGGCTATCTGCCTGGTAAGAGATTCAACATACCATGAACCGGCCCACGGGTCGATATGTCTGCATATACCGGTTTCTTCCTGGAGGTAAATCTGCGTATTTCTCGCGATCCTCGCGGTGAAATCTGTCGGAAGGGCCAGCGCCTCGTCGAGTGCGTTTGTATGGAGACTCTGGGTATGGCCGAGGGCTGCTGCCATGGCTTCAATGCAGGTCCGGCCCACATTATTGAAAGGGTCCTGCTCTGTAAGGCTCCATCCCGATGTCTGGCAATGGGTCCTCAGTGCCATCGATTTCGGATTTTTCGGATTAAACCCTTTTACGATTTTTGCCCAGAGCATCCTGGCTGCCCTCATCTTTGCTATTTCCATAAAATGGTTCATACCTATAGCCCAGAAAAATGAGAGCCTCGGTGCAAAATCGTCAATATCAAGGCCTGCCCTGATTCCTGTCCTCAGGTATTCAAGTCCGTCGGCCAGGGTGTAAGCCAGTTCCAGGTCGCAGGTGGCACCGGCTTCCTGCATGTGATATCCCGAAATGCTGATTGAATTGAATTTCGGCATCTTTTCGGCGGTATACCTGAAGATATCCGCAATTATTCTCATGGAGAACTCAGGCGGATAGATATAAGTATTCCGCACCATGAACTCCTTAAGGATGTCATTCTGAATGGTTCCGGAAAGTTCTTCGGGTTTAGCACCCTGTTCAAGCGCCGTTACGATGTAAAATGCCATTACCGGCAGCACAGCGCCGTTCATGGTCATGGAAACGGAAATAGCGTTGAGGGGTATCTGGTCGAAAAGGATCTTCATGTCAAGTACCGAATCGACTGCAACTCCCGCCTTGCCCACATCTCCTATCACTCTTTCGTGGTCGGAGTCATACCCGCGGTGGGTTGCCAGGTCGAAGGCAACCGAAAGTCCTTTCTGTCCTGCAGCAAGGTTTCTCCTGTAAAAGGCGTTGGAATCTTCGGCCGTTGAGAAACCTGCATACTGCCTGATAGTCCATGGAACCATGGTGTACATGCCTGAATATGGGCCTCTGAGAAACGGGGGGATGCCTGCAGCGTAACCCAGATGTTCGGCATCTTTGATGTCTTCCGGTCCGTAAGCGCCCTTAACCTCTATTTGTTCGGGCGTCATCCATGAGGGAAAAGAATCGCTTCCTCCTGAAGGCTGCGATTTAAATTCCTTTGTGAATTTATCAGGATCATTTATGCTGAAATGGGGTCTTTTCATAATTTCAATCAGTAACACCGGTTAGTTTATGAAACATCCTTATTGTTTCCGCGAGATCGGAGCGGATGCTTATAAAATATTTTATTCCAAGTTTTTTAAGCTCCTCTGCTGAGGGCGGGTTGCCTGCGATAACCAGTATGGTTCCGGACGGTGCTGCCTGGACAAGTTCCGTTGCAAGGCTGGGATAATCATCGTCTGAACTGCAGAGCACAATAACCGAAGCCTTTGCGGCGACTGCCTTTTTAACGCCTTCACCTACGGTTTCAAACAGAGGGTTAACGGTTATATTGTATCCGCCGCAGGCAAAGAAATTTGAGGAAAACTGCGAACGGGCCATAGCCATTACCGGATTGCCGGCAGGAAGAAGGAAGATAACCGGCTTCCTTTCCGAATTGAGAGCGGCTATTCTCAGTTTTTCAATTTCCTCTGCTCCTCTGGCGGTTATGAGAGGTTCCACTTCTGTATCAGCCTGCACGGGGTGTTCCGGAAATGCCCTGGCGGCTGAAAAACCGTCAGGTATGCCTTCCTCAGGCAAGGGATACCGGGTTGTGCCTGTTAACACTTCCCTGCTGGCTGCAATGTTTTTCCGTCTTGCCGATGCTGTCTCTTTGATTTTCTGCTGGATAAAACCATCTTTAAGAGCGGACAGAAAACCTCCCCTGTTTTCGGTTTCCACGAAAAGCTTCCATGCGCTTTCTGCCAGTTTTCCTGTAAGCTGCCCGATATAGTATGAGCCGCCCCCGGGGTCGGCGACCTTCGAGAAATAGGCTTCCTCCTTTAAGAGAAGCTGCTGATTCCTGGCGATTCTTTCGGAGAATTCCTGAGGCTCCCTGAACACTGTGTCAAACGGTTCCACGGTAAGGGAATCAGCGCCGCCTAAAACAGCCGACATTGCCTCGGTTTGCGTTCTCAGCATATTTACCCAGGGGTCGAAGAGTGTTTTGTTCCACCTTGTGGTCCTCGAATGAATACACATCCTGGCAGAGTCCTTGTCCTGTGTTTCCCACTTTCCGGCAATGACCGACCATAACATCCGGGCGGCTCTCAGTTTTGCAATTTCGAAGAAGTAGTTTGACCCTGTACCGAAACCAAATTTTATGCGCGAAAACGCTGTATCAATGCTTATGCCCCTGGAAGCAAGAGCCGCGACGTATTCATTTCCCATCGAGAGTCCGAAGGCAAGCTCCTGAACAGTGTCGCTGCCTGCATCGGAGAAGAGCGAGGCGTTAACTTTTACGAGTCTTAATTTTCCGAGGGGTGAGGCGGCCCTGAACAGGGAAGCAAGATAATCGAGCCCTTCGTTCAGGGGAATGCAGAGCCTGCCGTTAATCATCAGCCTGCCGAGCGGGTCTGTTTCGATGGCGCCGTTAAATGCCGAAGGATGCATTCCCCTTTCTGCAGAAATTCTGATGAGGCTTTCAGCCAATTCTATCGCTCTGCCTTCGGGGACGAAATTTATTTCCACCCTTTCAGGGTCAATGCCGTTGATAAGCGTTGCTATATTATCATGGCTGACAGACTGAGGATTGCACAGGACGAAGCCGAAGGAGTTCACACCTCTTTCGGTCAGCCATTTTGCCTTTCTGTTTGCCCCGGTGTAGTCATTAACCATAATTTCCTGTCGCACCAGCCAGTCATTTCCCGATCTGCGGCCGCCCCTCACCCAAGGGTATTCACCGGGTGCGACATCGTTTAAAGGGACCCCGTCAAGGTCTTCTTTCATATAAAAGGGCCAAACTTCAAATCCTTCGGCAGGCCTCCATACAAGTTTTTTATTAAAATCAGCGCCTTTGAGGTCTGCAATTATTTTGTCCATCCATTCCTGCCTGGTGACAGGAGGAAAATCTTCAAACAGTTTTCTGGTTTCGGCCATCAGGTTTTTATCGGTTTAATTTCCACAAAGCAGTGGCGGCATTTACAATTAATTTTCTTTTCCGGCGAATTCCATAAGGTAAGACTTGATAAATCCGTCTATCTCTCCATCGAGAACAGCCTGAACGTTTCCGGTTTCATAACCCGTACGCAGGTCTTTCACCAGTTTATACGGATGAATCACGTACGATCTTATCTGGGAGCCCCATTCAATCTTTTTCTTCTGACCTTCGAGCTTTGCCTGTTCTTCCTGTCTTTTGCGCAGTTCCAATTCGTACAGCTGGGATTTAAGTATACGGAGTGCATTCTCTTTGTTGGCGAGCTGGGAACGCGATTCCTGGTTTTCAATGACTATACCGGTTGGATGGTGCCTTAGCCTCACGGCAGTTTCCACCTTATTGACATTCTGCCCTCCGGCACCGCTCGACCTGTAGGTTTCCCATGTTATATCGGCGGGATTAATTTCTATTTCTATCTCATCGTCGACAAGGGGGGTAACGAATACCGATGCAAAGGTAGTCTGGCGTTTGCCCTGTGCATTGAAAGGTGAAATTCTCACCAGGCGGTGGACTCCGTTTTCGCTTTTAAGGTACCCGTAGGCTCTTTCGCCGTCTATTTCAACAGTGACCGATTTAATGCCCACCTCATCGCCTGGCTGAAAATCGTGCTGTTTGATTTTATATCCGTTTTTTTCGGCCCACCGCAGGTACATCCGCAGCAGCATGGCAGCCCAGTCGTTGCTCTCCGTTCCGCCGGCTCCTGCATTTATTTTCAGGATAGCCCCCATCTGGTCCTCCTCGTTCCTGAGCATATTTTTCAGCTCAAGGTTTTCGACAAGGGAAACACATGTTTCATACTGATTGTCCACTTCGGTCTCCGGGGCCTCACCTTCTCGGAAGAAGTCATACAATACTGTAAGGTCGTCGAGGGCGGATGAAATTTTATCATATTCAGTCACCCACGATTTTAATCCGGCTATCTTTTTAAGGATTGTCTCGGCTTTTTTGGGATCGTTCCAGAAGCCGTTCTCCCTTGTTACGGCTTCCAGGTTTTCAATTTCTTTTCTTTTGCCGTCTATGTCAAAGATACCTCCTCAACGCGTCGCGGCGTTCAAAAAGCCCTTTCAACTGTTCAGATGTAATCATATATCTCTTCTCAAAATAAGATTCATGTCTCTCCGGCTCAGTTATTCGAGTTCAGAAAGCGTGGCAAAGATAATTTTTTTTGTTGAATACGGCACCTGTTTTTACAATGACATTGAAGCCCTTATACAACCCTGAAACACTGAACAGACGAAATGCAGACAGATGAAACAGGCATCTGTAATACCGGTAACCGGTATAAGGGTATAGGAGGCTAATAAACCCTGAAGCCCGAAAAAGTGCCTGTACCGGTCTGTGTCGACATCCCGGTATTAATTACAAGTTTAACAACATCTCCCTGTGTTAATTTCATGGTAACCGAACGTGCGGTTACCTGAGTTCCGGCTGCAATTTCCACCGCCAGATCCTCATAAAGTGAGGAGTTCAGGAATACTGACAGTTTCCTTGAACCTCCTGTACCATCGGCATAATAGGATGCACTGAAAGTATATAACCCCGTTGCAGGGGCAACAAACTCTCCAGTAAGACTATTAAAAGCGCTGCCGTCGTTATAGTCAGTTGTTGAGGGAATGAAAGTTACATCTGTTGCTATTGAAGTTGCGGTTGACAACATTTTTCTTGCCCTGAAGGCTACCAGAGAACCAAGGGTAACGCTGCCGCCGTTTGTAAGTGAAAGGGTGTTGGTTGAAGGATTATATGAAAGCTGCTGGTTATCTGTGTTATCGAGGTAGGGAGCAAGGTTTATGCGGGCGGGATTGGTTTTCCCGGTGATTGTGAGTTCGTGGTTGTTCAGCACGAGGTCCTGTATTTCATTTGCCGGATCAGGGTCAGCATCGTTTTTCAGACCCGAGAGGTCAACCTCTCCTGCAGCGCCTGAGATTGACAATTTCATGTTTGAAGAGTTATAGGAGAGAGACTGCCTGTCGGTGTTGTCGAGGAACTTCGAAAGGTCAACGGGCGTGGCGCTGCTGTTTTTTGTTATACGCAGAATGTTTGATGCATCCAGAATAATATCCTGTATCTGGTTTGGCAGCACCACCTTGTTGCCGCCGGTAATTGAGAGAGTATCGCCTACCAGCGTCAGCTGATGAGGCACAACGAGGGTGGAAAGGTTAACGGTATTGCCCCCGGAGATGGAAAGGTTTGAACCGTCGAACGAGAGCACCTGGTCGTCGGTGGCAGGATCGCCCTGGTCACCTTTGGGTCCGGGATCACCCTTTGGTCCCTGAGGCCCGGGGTCTCCCCTGGGTCCCTGCGGACCCGGCTCGAGCGACTTTGCGGCGAATAGGGCATAGGGCACGGAAAGGAACTGTATTGTGCCCATATCCATAAAGGTGTTGTCAAATTTAACCTCGACCTTCAGATAATGATTCATGGTTTCCCATCTCACCCCGGAAAGAGAGGAAACATTGCCGCCGGTACATATCCCATTGCCTATCACGAGTGAAAATACCCCATATCTGGAGGTCTTGACTTTGGAATGCAGCTCCTGGTACTCGAGAGTCCCGAGGGGGTTCCCCGAATAAATTGAAAACCTTACATCTATTTCCCTGTCGTACAGTTCTTTTCCGTAACTGTCGCGCGCCACCGCCTGGTAATGCAGTCCGGCAGGCGCCTGCTGGGCACCAAGCCTGCCTGCGCAGACCAGCATCAGCAGAAGCACTTTAAAGGGAATTTTCTGAATAGTCTTCATCTTTCTGTCATTTACATTTTTTCAATCTTGAAGGTCCTGTTAATAAGGCCGTCCGTACTTGTTACCCTTATAAAATAAAATCCTTTTGCCATGCCCCTGAGCGGTATCTCCCGTACATACCAGTGCGACCCGCTGAAATCCAGAACATCCGAAAATACCATCTGCCCGTTTATATTGATGATATTCAGGTTGAATTTGCGGGCGTTCTCTCCGAACAATTCAATATTTACATAGCTGTCGGCCGGGTTGGGGTAAGCTTTTACACCATTTCCCCGGGGCGCTTCTCCGATGGTTACTTTTATTCTGGGCTGCTGGAATCCCTGTGTGAGAATGTTGTCAGATGCGCCGATAGTCTCAACTGCAGTTTCGCCGATTGTCTGCGAATAATGAATGCCAGCATTCACAACAACCGAAGCGCCGGGCAGCATTACCTGGTGAGACAGGTTTTGTCCGGCAGCAGTTACAGTAACAAAAGCCAGGAGTAACCCCGGTATTATCCCCTTTCCAATCATCAGTTACCCAAGAAGAGGTCAAAAATAAAATATTTTTTAACAATTTATCAACAGGCTAAAAAAATTTTGTTAATAAACGATTTTCATGCATGCATTTCTCTCGCTTATTTGCCCCCTGAATCTCCCCAAATGGGGGGGACTTTAACTTTTTATGTGATTTATATTTCCCAATTGGGGAGGGGCCCGGGTGACTGTTAACCTTAAAACGCCTGAGCAGCGGGCTGCAGTGAAAAACCGTATGGAATTTCAATGTTCCGGAAATTTACTTTCTTTAATTCACCGATTTACACGTAAATGAAAATAGCCATTAGCGCCCTTCACCTTAAGGAATCGCCGGCTGACGGCGTTTCCAGGTTTACTTACGAATCAGTTAAAAGGCTTATACTGAATAATCCGAATGATAATTTCTTCCTGATCTCAGGCAGACCGCTGCCCGATTCTCTTATTTTTGGACCCAATGCCGAAAATATTGTAATTCCGACGGCGGGAGATAATCCTTTTAACTGGTGGTACTGGCACGAAAGGAAGCTGCCCGGCATACTCAGGCAGACCGGGGCTGATTTGTTTTTCTCGCCCGAGGGATTCGTTTCCCTGTCAACTGATGTCCCCCAGGTGCCGGTTATTCACGACATCAGTTTTTACCACCGGCCCGGTGACCTGCCGTTCATCAGAGGGGTTTATCACAGGTATTACTGCAGAAAATTTGCCCGCAGGGCTGCAAGGATAATCACCGTTTCCGGTTACTGCCGGAGCGACATCTCAGAATATCTGAATGTTGACGCCTCAAAAATCGATGTTGCCTGGAACGGTGTATCGGATTATTTCTCCCCTATTCCCGAACCGGAAAAGAACGGGTTCAGACTTAACCTTACCGGCGGAGTGCCCTATTTCCTTTTTGTCGGGAATTTCTCTCCGCGGAAAAATATTCCGGGTCTTCTCAGGGCGTGGCATCTCTTCCGCAGGGAGACTTCCTTTCCCCACAAGCTTGTTCTTGCAGGCGGCAGGCTTTACCTTAACAGTGAAACCGACAGAATGATAAGGTTTTCTCCTTTGAGAGATGACATAATACTTACCGGGCCGATTCCCCACGCCTCTCTTGCACCGTACTATTCTTCAGCTGAAGCACTTGTTTTCGTGCCGTGGTTTGAGGGCTTCGGCATACCGGCAGCAGAGGCAATGAGGTGCGGCACACCCGCCATACTCTCGTCTGTCACGTCCCTGCCGGAGGTGGGCGGTGAGGCAGCCATTTATGCCAACCCGGGTAACACTGAAGAGATTTGTTCTGCAATGAAAAAAATTGTGACTGACAATTCATTAAGGGCATCACTGGTTGAACACGGTATTGAACAATCTGCTAAATTTACATGGGAAAACACTGCAGGGTGCATCATGAAATCCCTGCAGATGGCAGTTAAATAACTTAGTGTTTTCATATGCTGAAGCCATATTTATACCGCAACCTTACCGAGGCCGGCTGCGACGAGGCGGGAAGGGGAGCCCTGGCAGGGCCTGTTGTGGCTGCAGCAGTTATACTGCCTAAACGATATCAGAACGAACTTATCAACGATTCAAAAAAACTGACACCAGGATTAAGGGAGACCCTCCGGTATGAAATAATGGAAGCCGCGGTGGCCTGGCATGTGGCTTTTGTCGACAACAACGAAATCGATGCAATGAACATCCTGAGGGCTACCATAAAGGCGATGCACATAGCGCTCGACAATCTGGAGGTAAGGCCTGAGTTTATTATTGTTGACGGAAACAGTTTCTGGAAATACGACGATATTCCGCATAAAACAATAATTGAGGGAGATGCACAGTATATGTCTATTGCCGCAGCATCAATACTTGCCAAGACTTTCCGCGATGAATACATGGCAAAGATACACGAGGAGTATCCCGCCTACGGATGGGCGACCAACAAGGGTTATGCAACATCACTGCACAGGCAGGCAATACGCGAGCACGGTCCCACACCCTACCACCGCCGTACTTTCAACCTTCTTGAGGCTCAGATGATAATTGACTTCTAACCGGTTCTTTTACGGTATAAAAAATTATCTTTGGGCAAATCAAAAATCTAAAATCTTAATCATGAAACGAATTTTTGTACTTCTGTTCATCGTTATAACAGGTCTTTCTTCAAGACTGCTGGCCGATGAAGGGATGTGGCTGCTGCCACTGATCGAAAAACTCAATGTGGGCAAAATGACTGAAATGGGGCTGAAACTCTCAGCCGAGGATATTTACAGTATCAACAGGGCGAGTCTAAAGGATGCCATTGTGATTTTCGGCGGTGGCTGCACGGGTGAAATCGTCTCCCCGCAGGGCCTCCTTCTTACCAACCATCACTGCGGATACGGACAGATTCAGAGCCACAGCTCGGTAGAACACGATTACCTGAAAGACGGCTTCTGGGCAAAGACAAAGGAAGAGGAACTCCCTAATCCGGGCCTTTCGGTAACTTTTCTTATTCGCGTTGAGGATGTGACATCACAGGTTCTGGCGGCAGTTAAGGACGGGATGAGTGAGAACGACAGGAACACTGCCATCAACGAAGCCCGGATGGCCATACAGAGAAAGGCCACCGAAGGAACATGGTATTCCGCAACAGTATCCACATTTTACAACGGGAACCAGTTTTACCTGTTTGTTTACGAGAGATACAACGATGTGAGGTTTGTCGGTGCACCCCCCTCCTCAATAGGAAAATTCGGTTTCGACACCGACAACTGGGAATGGCCTCGCCACACAGGCGATTTCAGCGTGTTCAGGGTATACACAGGCCCTGACGGCAAACCTGCTCCCTATTCAAAGGATAACGTACCTCTCAAACCAAGGCATTACCTGCCTGTCTCGATAAAAGATCTCAACAAGGGCGATTTTGCCATGATACTGGGTTACCCCGGCAGAACGATGCGCTACTACACTTCATGGGAGGTTGATGAACTCCTTAAGATAACTCATCCTAACAGGATTAAGATAAGGGGCATCAGGCAGGATATTCTTATGGCTGACATGCAGGCCGATCCGAAAATCAATATCCAGTATGCTTCCAAGTACAGCAACTCTTCAAACTACTGGAAATATTCCATAGGACAGAAGGCCGGACTGGAAAAGCTTAACGTAAAGGCAGAGAAAGAAGAAATTGAAAATCAGTTTAACAGGTGGGTCAATGCTGACCCGGCACGGAAGGAGAAATACGGTGAAGCTCTCTCCCTTATAAAGAATGCCACCGGGAAAAGGGCAGAATATGCAAATGCACAGCAATATATCAGCGAATGTTTCTCGCAGGGATGCGAGATACTCCAGCTCAGCCAGGTTGCATCGGCCCTTATTGGCGCCATGAAAACGGCAGATCAGAAGAGACTCGCCGATCTGTCAGACAATATCAGGAAAAACATTTCCGAATCTTTCTATAAAGATTACAGCGCACCCACCGATAAGAAGGCAGTAAAAGCCATGATGAAACTTTACAGGGCCGACGTGCCGGCTAAATTTCATCCCGATTTTTACGCAAACATCGTTGATAAGAAATTTAAAGGCGATGTCGATAAGTTTGTTGACGATATGTTTGACAGGTCGATCTTCTCCGACCAGGCCAGGCTTCTGGCTTTTCTCGACAAGCCTAACCTCAAGGTTCTTGAAAGCGACCCGGTGTATATAACCTCTAATTCAATCTCAAAAATCAGTTCCGAGGTTGGCGCAAACCTGAGGCAGTACGATCCCGATCTCACAAAGGGAAGGAGGCTCTGGATGGCAGCGCTTATGGAGATGGCGCCCGATAAAACCCGGTATCCGGATGCCAACTCAACCATGAGGCTCACTTACGGGCAGGTGCTGGATTATGATCCCCGTGACGGAGTAACCTATAAATATTATACGACACTGAAAGGTGTTATGGAGAAATACAAACCGGGAGATTATGAGTTTGATGTTCCGCAGAGGCTTATTGACCTGTACGACAGGAAGGAGTATGGCAGGTATGCTTCCCCGAAAGGCTATCTGCCTGTTTGTTTCACCACCAACAACGATATCACCGGGGGCAACTCCGGCAGTCCTGTTCTCAATGGCAGCGGAGAACTTATAGGTCTGGCATTTGACGGCAACTGGGAGGCGATGAGCGGAGATGTGGCCTTTGAGCCCGATCTTCAGAGAACCATTGTTGTCGACATAAGATATGTATTGTGGGTGATGGATATCTATGCAGGGGCCAGACACCTGGTTGACGAGATGACAGTAGTGATGTAAAAAATAAAAAGGCGGTTGCCCGCCTTTTTTCGTGAGATAAAAGACAAAAGAAAAAAGCAAAAAGATAAAAGGAGGAAGTAAAAAGGGGAATTTGTGGATTTTTATTAATTTTGCAGTCTCGTTGTATGGTCGGTTGTCCGAGTGGCTAGGAATCGGTCTGCAAAACCGGGAACGGCGGTTCGAATCCGCCACCGACCTCAGCAAAATCCCTGCTGCACAAAGTGCAGAGGGATTTTTTTATCAGCCCGAAGTCAGCTTGCTGGACTGAGGGATGAATAAAAAAATCCCGCCTCCGCAAAGCGGAGCAGGGATTTTGCTGAAAGGTCACCCCAGACCGGATCGCGAGTCCCGACTTGTCGGGAGGAGCAATCCTCCGAAACTCTCCCGAAGGCACAAAAGATTTTGCTGAAAGGTCACCCAAAACCAGATCACCCCACGGGTTATCAGCCCGAAGTCAGCTTGCTGAACCAGGAACGATTGAGAGTCCGGCACACTTTCCCCGTAATTTCCTTTTATTCTTCATTTACCGATTATTCAATATATTTACCTCTTAATGAAATCAGATTAATCCTGATAATTAAACCTATACAGAATTATGAATTTATACGTTACAACATCGATTACGGCGTTAGCCCTTTTCTGCACGACAACACTTTTTCCCCAGACAGGTAATGAAGCGGCTGTCAAACCAGGCATAATAATAGTTCCGGAACTCCAGAAGCCCAAAAAAGCCAGGATGCCGAAGGAGAAAGAGCTGGCAGGTTACCTGATGGTTTATTTCAAGGATCAGACACAGTCGGCATATATGGCCATCAGCCGCGACGGGTACACATTTACCGACCTTAACGGTGGAGATTTTATTTTCGACGGGACAAAGCTCGCCGGGCAGAAGGGCGTCCGGGATCCCCATATTGCACGCGGTCCCGACGGCGGGTTTTACCTTGCCATGACCGACCTGCATATTTTCGGCCAGCGTGCAGGTCACCGCAGCACACAGTGGGAAAGGCCTCTTGAGGAGTACGGCTGGGGAAACAACCGGGCAATAGTAATGATGAAATCGTACGATCTCATCCACTGGACCCACTCCGATTTCAGGGTTGATAAAGCCTTTCCCGAACTGGGAGATATAGGAAGTTCATGGGCGCCCGAAACAATATATGATGAGAAGAAGGGCAAAATGATGGTATATTTCACCATCAGAATAAAAAACGGAGACAGCCATATTTACTATTCCTATGCCAACGATGAGTTTACAAGGCTGGAAACAAAGCCTGAACGATTATATGATGGCGGAGGAATTGATGGCGACATTACTAAAGTGGGCGACAAATATCATTTGTATATTGTGTCCGATGCAAAGATTTTCCATGGAGTTTCCGACAAAATCAACCAGGGTTATACAGTAACATCCAACCGTATTGATCCCGAAAAAGTTTCAACCGAAGCGCCGAACCTTTTCAGGCGGCTTGGAACCGACAGGTGGGTGCTGATGTATGACGTCTACGGTGCAAGGCCAAACAATATGGGCTTCAGCGAAACCTCCGACTTTGTAAATTACACTAACCTCGGACACTTCAACGAAGGAGTGATGAAAGGGACCAATTTCGAGCGCCCCAAGCATGGCGCAGTGATCCACCTTACCAGCAAGGAGCTTAAAGCATTGGAGGATTACTGGAAGATTAGCACCGTGCCGGCAGGCAAAAAGTAACACCCCCCTGCCCGGAATTTGAAAACCAGGATATCTACCTAAAACTCTGACGGGTTGCAGAAAGTTCTTACAGCTCCCTTATCTTGATATTCCTGAACCAGATGGCATAGCCGTGGTCCTGCAGACCAATGTATCCTTTTTTCGGTATCCCCTCAATAAAACCCTGAAAGGTTTTGAATTTGCTGTTCTGCACCATCTCATCCCATTTCGGGGTCCATAGTTCATATTCCACAACTTTTACCCCGTTCTGGGTATGGGTCACCTTTCCGTCCTTCACCCTTATCACAATTGTATTCCACTGCCCTGCGGGTTTTACCGTCTTGGGGTCTGCCGCTATCATGTCATAAAGAGACCCTGCCAGATGACTGTCAATTTTGTTATCGGTAGCATCAATATTATCAAGAATCTGAACTTCGGGAGATGAGGCATAGATGGGTTGCCCCTTAACCTCCCTTACGTTATAGAAGATTCCTGAGTTTCCCGCTTTTTCAGTCTTCCAGTCGATCGAAAGTTCAAAATTGCTGAATTCCTTTGCTGCGTAAATAATATCTCCTCCGGCACCCTGTCCGGGTTTACGGCCCTCACCGGTAAACACCTTCATGGCGTTGTCCTCAATCTTCCAGTTGGCCGGCATGGCTGTACCGTTGTACTGTCGCCATCCGGTAAAGTCTTTTCCGTTAAAAAGAAGCACCCAGCCTTCTTTCTTTTCTTTCCCGGTAAGCTTATTAACCGGCTGTGTGCAGGCCTGTCCGGTAATAAGCAGCCCGGCGAAAAGAGGCAATAAATAAGCAGCTATTTTTGTTTTCATACTATTATAGATTGGTTAGTAACATACAAATATACTTTTTACAATTCAGAAATCTTCCACTTATGGAAAATTCAGGTGCAGACCGGACTTATAATCACGAAGGGGAAAAATGATTAATCGTTAAAAAAGTGCCCGCCGCCGGGGTTATATATCACATTCAGGGCCCCGGGAATTACCTTTATCTCAAACCTGTCGGAGAAATAGAGCTCTCCGTCGAGGTGATAGGGCACCCTCATCGGAAACTCAAGCTCAAGGTGAGAGGTCTTGTAATAGTTCACACTTTTGTGGGAGATATGACTTCCCTTCGGAACCATTGCAAGTATTCTCAGTCTCCTGAAAAGCCCTATCTTTCTTACGCTGCACACATCCAGTAGTCCGTCGTTTGCGACAGCCTGAGGTGTAAGGAAGAATCCCCCGGCATATCTTCGTCCGTTCGATACGGTGTTTATGAAACAATCCGTTTCACTGCGCTCGCCGTTATTGATTACGATCATCCTCTTCTCCCTGTAAAAAAGGATGGTTTTTAAAATATGCCAGATGTATTTGTTTTTCCCTCCGGGTTTAACTTCGCCTTCGGGTGTATAGTTTTCTGCCGCCACCTGGGCATCGAAGCCGAGTCCCATGCCGTTGAAGAAGAACCTGCCGTTGCAGGAGCCGGCGTCCATGGCCCTGGTATCTGCCTTAAAAAGAGCATCCCACTCTTTGGTGCCGAACCGGTCGGGGAAACCAAGTATCTGGATAAAATCATTTCCTGTACCTGCCGCCACCAGGCCTGTAACAACGTCCCCCTTACCTGCCAGGGGCGTTGCTACTTCGTTAAAGGTTCCGTCGCCCCCCACTCCTATAATGAACTTATATCCTTCATTGTAATACTTCTCCGATAACTCCGATGCATGGCCCTTGCTTCTGGTAAAGTCAATTACAACCTCTTTTTGTCTTGAAGCAGCTTCAGCTTTTATTACCTGCGCTGTTTCGGCAGCATACCCTTTACCTGCCACGGGGTTCACAATAAAAACCCATGGATCCTTACTCATTTTTCAATTATTTGGGGGTTCATTTTAATCTCTTCAAGTGGAATCGAATGGTCTTCAACCAGGGCAGATTCAATAATTTGCCTGACTTTTGATGCTATTTCACTATCAGTAAGGTTTACAAGTTCGTCACTCTCAATGGGACGATGGATTACCATTTGAAGGTGTGCACTGAAATCGATATATGACCTGATTTTAGGTTTAAACCTGAAAAAACCGTTTAAGGTAACAGGCACGATGTTAATGCTGGTTGTGCGGAGAAGTATGATAAACCCCCTGTAGAAATCATTGATTTTTCCATTGGTTGTGCGAGTACCCTCGGGGAAAATGGCGATGTTTCGGTTTCGGGAACGGGACAGAAGCTCATTGAGCATTTCTTTAGTGTTCCTGACTGTCGTTTTTCTCATCGGAATGTAATCCGTCAGGACAAGCACCTGCCTGAATACGGGTATTTTCATAAGACGCTCATGACCAAACCATGCAATATCCGGAATAACCGACACGATGGCAACAATATCAAAAAGGCTGGAGTGGTTGGCAATAAGGATATAACGGTTTGTGTTTCGGATGTTCTCCCTTCCCTTTACTTCAATTTTCTTTCCAAGGAGAAAAAATATACCTCTGGCCCAGAAACGCATCATGGATCTCACTACCGGTTTTATTCTCATGTAAAGAAAAGGCAATCCCGCCAAAACCATTAATGCGGTAAAAAGGTAGAGGATTCCGAATGCAGGTACTGAAAGTACCCTGTGCACTCTTTGCCTGGATGGTATGTAGCTGGTCAGGTCCGTAGCTGAACAGGTTTTAATGCCCGGCTTAAATGTAAATATTATTTGTTTTGATACAATACCTTGCCGCAGTAATTGGTTCCCGACGGCTTTGGGTTTTTAATTCCATTTCCCTGATTTAAGTGCATGTCCGATGATTTCCTCAGGGGTAAGGTAATTGCCGATGATTGTTTTATGGTGTGCATCGGCGCGGGAGATCAGGGTAAGCTCATGAAGTTCGCGTGCATAGCCTTTTTCAATGGTAAGAAAGTCGGTGGCCCTCTCCTCTTCGGTTCTTGCCTTGTCTGAAAAGAGGTAACCGACCGCAAATCTGAGGTAGCGTGTCGTGCCCATTGTCAGATATCTTTCCTGGTGGCATAATTCGTGGGCAATAATCCCCGTAATCACAAAATCGGTCATCTGTCTCACCCTTGTGCTGATAATCACAAGCCTGATAATATGCGGTATCCACAGGGAAAGCGCATAAAATCTGAAAGGTGCAACAATGAAACAGATCCTTGTGCCCTGAAGCAGGGGGAAAGAATCCCTGATTATTTTATCTGCAAGCCGTCTGACACGCCTAAGCATAAACCCTTCCGGTAATTTCTGCCAGGCAAATATATAAAATGAAGGCTTTATCTCTCCCTTCCCGGCCGGAAGGAATTTATTCAGTACCTCTTCAGTTCAAATTTCACAGGAACCGAGAACCATACCGGAACAGAAGTGCCATTTTGTTTCCCGGGTCTCCATTTCGGCATCAGAGATACAACTCTCAGGGCCTCGCTGTCCAGAACCGGATGTACACCTTTCAGTAGCTCTGCCCTCTTAACAGTGCCATCGGCAGAAACTACAAACCTTACTACCACTCTTCCCTCCAGGTTGTTCTCCACTGCCTCTTCGGGGTATTTTACGTTTTCATTTATGAACCTTAAAAGGGCTGCTTCTCCTCCCGGAAATTCAGGCATCTCTTCCACCCACACAACGGGTTCGGGTTCAACTGTCACAACAGGATCCGGTTCTTCCACAGGTTCTATAACTTCATCAACAGGTTTGTTGATTACAGAGTCGAGAAGACCGACGGGTGCAAGTGTGATGTCTGTTTCCAGCAGAGTGTCAACAACCTCAGGGGGCAGATACCTGAACGATCTGGTTTCGGGTTTTGGAAGTTCGGGATCAGGAGGAATGATTTTCTCCAGCGCCCTGATTGTCGAATCAGTTTCAATTACTATAACTATTTCCTTACTGTCCACTGCTTTTACATCTCCCCTTGAAGAGAAGGAGAAAAGCAGGACAAGCAGGATAAAAAACGCTGTTCCGCCTAACAGCGAGTAAGAAAGCGACGGCAGGTAATGCTTACGGATATCGTATGCTCCGTACTCTTTGTTGCGGTTCTCGAAGACTATCTCGTCTAACCCGGGAACCTTTTCATTTTTCCTCTTCATATGAAACAGTTTTTAACGGTTAATAAATGTTTTACAGGTCAATCTTTACTGTCTCATTAAAGAGGCGCCTCTTAATTAAAACGGGCAAATATGGTGCCAAAGGCGAGGGAGCGAGGGGGCGAGGGGGCGAGAGGGCGAGGGGGCGAGGGAGATTTACACTTTAGGCCTCAATGATCTTTTTTAAGGCCTGTACGACCTGCATGACTTGCACGACCTGCAAGACTTAAACCCCTGTTGAAACAACGGATTTTATTGTTTATTTTGCAGGTTTAAACCAGTCACCATGAATCCGCAAACAGGCAAAAGCATGAAATACCGATCTGTACCGTTAATCCGCAGATTAATAATCCCGCTGTTGTTCCTGACACTGCTCATCCTTCCTTTTGCATGCGATGATGATTATGTGCTTATGCCAAAACTAACCACGCTGAAGGCGGAGGATGCGGATATTACAACCAGTTCGGCATTGCTGAAAGGCAGGATTATCTGGACGGGCAACCAGAAGATACTTGAATACGGAATTGAGCTTTCAAAAACGGCGTTATTCAACCCGTCCGACACAAACTCCATAAAACACCCGCCCGATACCGGTATATTCTCAATCCCGTTCACCGGTCTCGAGCCCGGTACGCAATACTTCTTCAAGGCCTATGTTCTTATTAACACTGCCCAGGTTTACTCGCAGAACGTTGAGAAATTCACCACAAAAAGTGAGTGACCCGGCGTTTTAGTATGTGCGGGTCATTGTTTCGGGAATAACTATTATAAACGATGCAATTTTAAGATTTGCCTTTCCGGGTTCTGATGTGTCCTTCTGCCTTACAGTTTCAATAGTCAAAATTTTAAGTGAAGGGTTTGCCTTAAGCAGATACCAGACAATTCCTTCAAAATTACTTGAATGGTATGAACCGTTGAAATGTACAAATATTTTATCGTTATCCCTGTTCTTTAGAATAAAATGGGCCATTGTTGCATCCTTAAGGGCCTGCGCCTTTGGCAGGTTTGCCGTGGCATGAGCCTGCATCGGACCTCCCATCCCTTCCATCTTCAGCATATCCTTGTAGCCTTTAAGCTCCGGATCATAAAGCAGAGGAAGGGGTGCGATGTATTTTTTTGCTTCAGCCGAAAGTGAATCAAGCCCCTCAAATCCTTTCCTGTTAACAACATTTGCATAGCGTCTTGGTACGTTGGTCGCAATGAAAGGAATTCCGTTCGCCCTGGCAAATTCCACCAGCGGCTTGTAATCGGTTTTATAATTGTTCCACAGTTTTGCCTCGGCTTCAAACCTGGCAGCGTCATAAACCCCTTTCAGGTATTCATCGAGCAGGAGCTGGTTGTCTGTCTCAAACATTTCCGCTCCAAGCACAATATTTCCTTTTTTCTGGTCAAAAAGGCTTTTCGAAACCTCAAGCTCCAGCCAGTGAGCAATCGGATCATCGTGAAGCTCGCCGAAGAATACAACATCTGCGCCTGAGGCAGATTTAATCATATCTGCATAAGTTACAGGCTTACCCTCGCTGTTGAAAATCCTGTAGGCGGGTTTATCCTGGGCAGAGAGTGCCGGCGTTAAGGCGAGGAGAAATAGGGAAAATAATGTTTTCATAATGTCATTTCCGGGTCAGGTCAAAGGAAACCAAAAACCCGGTAATGACAAAATGATATTTATGCTACCGTGGTTATCTCAGTCCGAACCTGTAACTGAACTTTACAAGAAAAACATTGTGGGGTTTGTTGTCTTTACAGTTGAACAGATCGCCCAGGTCGTTAAAGACATCCATTTCCCCTGTGTCGTTATAACAGCTTCTCGACTGACTCCAGACAATGTAGACAGACGACCCGGGGTTAAATTCCCACCTGAGAACCATGTTGGAAAGGAACTCCTGCACGTTGAAATCGCGTTTGCCGAAGGAATAGTCGACGGTACCGTCCTTGTTTTCATCTATATTATAATTATCTGCATCGAAGCTGATTTCATTGCCTTCATAAATATGGAATCTGTCGGTGAATTTATCGGCCATCGGATTTGTGATGTATTTGAATTCGCTGTATTTCCCGGTGGCGATAAACGGCTGGCCCCAGTACTGCAGTGTAAGGTCGGGACTAAGATTCAGGTTTACCCTGAAAGAAGCCATAAGCGTTTTGCGGTCTATATGTGCAAAAATGTATCTGTCCTCTCCTGAGAAAGATTTTTTGGTTACATACTGCAGATCCGTGTTGGACTTGTTAAATGAGGGGTCTAAGGAAAAACGCAGGTAATTGGTTGGTTTTGCGGACAGTTCAGTGCCAATATTCCAGTTGGCGGAATTGTTTTCAAGCCCTTTGGATACATTTGTGAACACTTCCGCCACTATTTTTTTCCTTGAGTCGGTTGAGAATCCTATTCTGCCGTTCACGTTGCCGGGAAGTTTCATCATCGGTCCGCCCCTAAGCATTCCCGTAGAGAGCTGTGAGGTGCTTATATTGCCTCCGCCCCAGGCCATCCAGAAGTTCTTAAAGGTTATATTTCCGTTGTACTCCAGCCCTTTGGAAACCCATTCCCCTCCGAAATTATTTACAAAATAGATATCCCCGTTGAGTCTGTACCTCCTGTATATACCCTTTGGTTCCCACTGGTTGTATGCGGCCCACAATACGGTTAGTATCTGGTCGGCCTCACGTATAAAGCCAAGGTCATTAGTTTCGAAACCCGGTGTTTTCCAGATTGTGGCTGCCATGAAGTTCCAGTGTCCGTCAAGTTTTATTAACTGCATTCTCCCTCCCGAACCGAAAAGAGATGTGCGGTTGGGGTCGAATTTTACATAGTCGTTGTCGGGGCGCTGGTAATAGCGGGCTGAGGATCGCTGTGTAAGTTCAAGAGCCTCTTTTGTACCGGAAACATTGCTGAACGCTGTGTTAATGTTAAACATCCAGCTCTTCTTTTTAAAATACTGTGTAAAGTCGATTCCTCCGGTAAAGGCATTTTTATGTAAAAAGGAGGCAAGGTTTTCGTCCAGTCTTCTGTTGGTGCTTGTAAAAATTCCTCCGATGATTGTGTTGCCTTCATTTATGTCTTTCTGCACTCTTCCTACAAAATAGTTTGTAAGAGGCTCAACCGGTTCAAACATGCGTGATCCTCCGACGGTGTCAATTTCGGCTTTTTCTTCAGCCGTTACTGCTTCAACAAAACCCAGGGAGAGGCCATTCTGCGTCTTACCCGTAAGCTTGGCTGCTCCGAGAATTGTTGTTGCCGTCGGAACGTCAGCATTCCACCCGTCTTCGAGGTCGGGATAACCCTGCGGCCTTCTTCCGATTCTTCTGGAATAAAAAAGATTGTCGTTGCCAACGTCACCGTCACCAAGTCCAAGGCCGAAATTTGTTATGTTGTTTCCTTCGATGAAAAAGGGGCGTTTTTCCCTGAAGAAAGTTTCATAGGCAGTCAGGTTTACTTCCGAAGGGTCGGCCTCAACCTGTCCGAAATCGGGATTGATGGTAAGGTCCATGGTCATATTGTTTGTTACCCCTATTTTGGCGTCTATACCGCCATTCAGACCATATCTTCTGCCTTTTGAAAGGAATGGGTTTTCCGGTTCAGCTTTGAATGTTTCGGCCCGTGCAACACCGTAGGGCGTAACATCAAATATTTTACGGGGCTTAATCTCTTCCAGTCCTGTCATCTCGCCAATAAGGTGAATGAATCCCGGAGCATCTTTCGGGATATGCTGCCAGAATGTGGTTTCGTTGTTACGGTAAATGACCCTTGCAACCTGTAGCCCCCATACATCTCCTGAATTTTTTTCGAACCTAAGCTGGCTGAAGGGTATTTTCATTTCAGCAATCCATCCTTCACCGTTAACAGATGTTTTAACCCACCAGTTGGGGTCCCATGAAGGATCTTCATTCTGCCCGTCGTTAGAAAAGAGAATGTCATATTTCACGCCGGCGGAGCTCACTCCGAAGAGGAAACCTGTTCTCTGGTCGTGAAAACTGTCAATAATCACTCCCGCAAGGTCGCCATCGGCCTGATCCCTCCTGGTCAGCCTGTTTACTATGCTGTCGGGGGCGCTGTCGAATGCTTTAATTGCGACATAAAGGTTATTATCATCAAACAGAATCTTGAATTCGGTTCTCTGGGTCGAAGGACGGCCGTTATAGGGTTCGTGCTGTATAAAATCATCAAGCCATACGCCCTTCTGCCAAACCTCCTCATCCAGCACTCCGTCAATTTCCGGAGCGCCGGGTATCTTCTCCGCTTTGTATTTTTTCTTTGAATCCGTTACACCTTCCTGGGCATTGCCGATTCCTGCAAGCAATATCACAAACAGTGACGCAATCAAAATTCTTTTCATTTCAAGTCTGATTTCAGGAATAAAGACGTGCAGACAAAAATTTTGATGCAAAGATACTGTTATTTGGACTGTTTCTAAATTAATACGAACTTTAAAAATAAGATTCCATGTCTTCTTTTAAGGTTTGCAGCTTCACAAATTGACAAAAATTAAGTAGGTTTGTAAACCGGTTTTAAATCACAGCTTTAAAGACCGGAAAGGTCTGAACGGCATGCAGGCCTGCAAGGCTGAATAACGGCTAACATTAAATACGATAATATGATACAGATTGAGAATTTTAATTTCAAGGGACTGAAAGCGATTGTAAGGGTCGATTTCAATGTTCCGCTCGACAAGAAGACATTTGTTGTAACAGATGATACAAGGATCAGGGGCGCTCTTCCGACAATCAGGAAGATTATCGGCGACGGCGGATCGTGTATACTAATGTCGCATCTCGGAAGGCCGGAAGGCCGGCAGGAAAAATATTCGCTGAAACCTGTCCTGCCTGTTCTCGAAAAACATCTTGGCATGAGCGTGAAGTTTGCCGACGACTGCCTTGGCGATGAAACAGCAAAAACAGCAGCCGCCCTTAAACCCGGAGAGATACTGCTGCTTGAAAATGTCAGGTTCTACCCCGAGGAGGAAGGCAAACCGATACTCCCCGAAACAGCCACCGACGAGGAAAAGAAAGCTGCCAAGGCCGAACTGAAGGCAAAACAGAAAGTGCTTGCGCAGAAACTCGCCTCTTACGCCGATGTCTATGTAAACGATGCTTTCGGCACCGCTCACAGGGCACATGGCACAACTGCTGTCATCGCCGATTACTTCCCTGCCGGCAAGAAAATGTTCGGATTCCTTATCAACAGCGAGCTCGCCGCAATGGACAGAGTGCTTCACAACCCGCAGAAACCGTTTACAGCTATCATGGGCGGAGCCAAGGTTTCCGATAAGATTCTCCTTATTGAAAACCTTCTTAATAAAGTTGACAACCTCATCATAGGCGGAGGAATGACATATACCTTCATCAAGGCCATGGGCGGCAAAATAGGGAAATCGTTGTGTGAAGAGGATAAGCTCGACCTGGCTCTCAACATTATAAATAAGGCTAAGGAAAAAGGAGTAAACCTGCTTCTTCCGGTCGACAGCGTTAACGCTGACAAATTCGACAATGAAGCCCAGGTTTCCCTTTCCGCCATCGACAATGTGCCCGAAGGCTGGCTCGGTCTCGACATCGGGGAGAAGACTATAGAAAAGTTCTCAGAGGTGATTATGAATTCAAAAACCATACTCTGGAACGGTCCGATGGGAGTATTCGAGATGGAAAAATTCTCGGCCGGAACAGTTGCCATTGCAAAGGCCATTGCAGCATCAACGGCAAAAGGTGCCTACAGCCTTGTCGGCGGCGGCGACTCCGTTGCAGCCGTGAACAAATACAACCTTGCCGGAAGCATCAGCTATGTTTCAACCGGCGGAGGAGCAATGCTCGAATATATGGAAGGAAAGAAACTTCCGGGAATAACAGCCATCAGAGGCGAATAGAAATATTATTTAAACGGCTTTCAGAAGGGTCAGTGACCATACCGGCACTGACTCTTCTATTAAAGAGTTATTGAATCGCAGTACAGCAATAAAAATCGCGGATTTGCGTTTTATAATCATGAAGAATAAGCTTTGGCTTCCGGCTTTCGCGATTGTTTTCCTTACAGGTTGCACGAAGGAATCAGGACCTGTTTATTCCGGCACAATGACAATTAATAACAAGCCCGTGGCCACGACCCCGACATACTATACTGAAGGGTTTCATGTGCCTACCGGTAAAAAAGTTGCAGATATTAACAACAGCCGCGATATCATAAGCGTGGCATCTGTGTTCGGACCTGCAGATTATACCCCGATAAAAATCAATTTTATTACCAACAACTTTAAGAATGCATTCTTCAGATTCGGCGGATACTCTTCCTCGCAGGAAGCCGTTGCATCGTTCAATAACCTGAAGCAGTTCACTCCTCCCTTATGGACTGAACTTGGCGACTCGGTGGCCGCAAACCAGATATGGCTGTACCGTACAGACGACGACAGGTATG
>JARKQN010000083.1 GCA_029974835.1 Bacteroidales bacterium | reverse complement strand
ATGCCGTCACCGTCTATGTCGTCGGGAGGATCCTCATCAAGAAGAGCGTCGCCGTCATTGTCAACAGGCCTGACAGTGCTTCTGTTGCTCTGGGCTGTTTTAAGGTAAAGGTTATTTCCGTCGGGATTATTTACAGGCCGTATGTAAATGACTTTCGTATCGATAAGCCTCGTGATTTCCGGGTTTTTGCCATAATTTTCAAGAAGGTATTTTATCATCCAGAAGGCACTTTCACTTGCTGTAACTTCTCCGCTGTGCCTGCCTCCTTCGAAGTATGCTCCCGGCTTGTCGGTATCTCTGCCCTGCTTTTTTGCAGAGATGGTAACCTGGTAAACCGGCCTGTTTTCATAAGTCCTCCCGGCTTCGTAAAGATCCATAATATCCGGATACTTCTCTGCCCATCTTCTCATCCATTCATTTATCACATCAACAGTATGGTAACGGTCAAACGTCAGAGAGTCGCCTGCTGAATATTCCACTTCCTTGTGCCTCACGGCAGGAAAGAAACTTGCGCCATGTCTCTGCCCCGAAAGCGTATAATATTCTTTACCGCCCGTCCTCTGTGCCGGCTGTTGTGAATAACCGAAGGCAGATATGAGTAGTAACAGAAAAACAAGTATTTTTTTCATGCAATCATATTTTGCATGAAAATTAAATGTTTTGCCGGAATGAAGTAATAATTTATATGTGTTAATTAACACTTTTTTTATTAAACAGCGGCGGCGGATTTTATTTGTTATCCGCGCGACGACAGCAGTTCGAGCCTGCCGATATCTGTTATCTCGATGGTCTTCCCGAAAACCTTTATAATGCCGTCATTCCTGAAATCAGAAAGAGTTCTGATAACGTTTGCCGTACTCATACCGATGTAGTCCGCTATCTCTTTTCTGGAAACAGGGAGGTCGAACAGATGAGAGCTGTATATCTCCTTGGCAAAGTAAAGAAGTACATATGCTACTCTTCCTGTGAGGTTTCTCTGACGGATATCCAGACACTGCCTTATAATTTTATCATTTATTCCTGCGATTTTGGTAAGAAGGCCAATTGCAAATCGTCCGTTATTTATAAGGAGTGATTTAATATAATCAAGATTTACCACGCAAACTACAGTATCTTCCAGGGCGGAAACTGAAAAATTGTATTTTTCGGCTTCAAAAATAGCCATGCTGCTTACAAACTCGAATGGCTTTGTAATGGTTATAATTTGTTCGTCATCGTCAGAGGTTTTTCTGTAAACCTTTACCAGCCCGCTCTTCAGATATTTGAAGTAGGAAATTTTCTCACCCTGGTGTATTATTATTTCTCCCTTGCGATAGGAGTGTTCCTCCTTGTGATTGCATAATTCCTGTATATCATCCTCACTGAGATTCGCAAAGACGACATCCCTGAAATCACAATGTTCACATATACAATACCTGCCGGATGTTGCCACTTTTACATGATTTTTGACAAAGATAAAACTAAATTTTATAAGTGATATTTATCATATTCCTGTAAACAATACGAAACGGCTATTGTTCACATTAAGTTAACTTTCAGCTTCCTGAAATGCTTTTTCCGGTTTAATTGGAGGGCTATTCCCTGCGCGGGTAATTTAAATATCTTTGAGCCTTTATTTACTCTCATTAATGATCTACAGAACCGATTATCACGTTCATACATCTTTCAGTGACGGCAAAGCCGATCCGGCCGGCTATATTCTGGCCGCAAGGGAAGCAGGTTTGATGGAACTGGGTTTTTCAGATCATGTTAACCTGAGGTACAATAACCTTCACTGGACCATGGATACGGCCGTTATCCACGACTATATCACCAAAATGACCATGCTGGGAAAAGAGTATAAACATCCGGTCCTGCGTAAAGGCCTTGAGGTTGATTATTTCAACGACATGGAGAAAGAAATATATGACTTCATTTCGCCTCTCAGGCTCGACTATGTACTGGGATCGGTGCATTACCTGAACGGAGAATCAGTAGACAGTAATCCGGAATTTTACTCCGGAAAGGATTTTGACAAAATTTTCAGTGATTATTTTGACCTTGTCTGCGAAGCAGTATCATCAGGGCTTTTTGATTTGATCTCACATTGTGATCTGGTGCGTATTTACGGAAAGAACTTCTCTGCTGATCCTTCGTATTTATATGAACACCTGGCGATGACTTTTGCAAGGCATGATATTGCATTTGAAGTTAATACAAATGGCATGAACAGGCCTTTGGGTGATTTTTATCCGGATGTAAGGTTTCTGCACATTTTCAGGAAGTGGAATGTGCCTGTATGCGTAAATTCTGACGCCCACCTGCCTGCCAGAGTCGGCCAGCATTTCGAAAGGGCCTACCGGCTGCTGAAAGATGCAGGATATAACGAAATGTGCACTTTCAGCCGGAGAGAGAGATTTATGATCCCTTTTGAGATTTAACCTGCCCGGTCAAGCATATGCTCAAGGAAAATCCTGATGCCTATTACAACCAAAATAATTCCGCCGATTATTTCTGTCCTGCTGCCGGCAAGACGTCCTGCTGATTTCCCAATCCGGATTGCCGTCATTGACGCCAGGAAAGTGACAGCCCCTATAATTACTCCGGCAAACCAGATATTTCCATCAAGAAGGGCAAAGCTTATTCCCACAGCAGCTGCATCAATGCTTGTTCCGGCCGCAATCAGGAACAGTCCGGGAGGTTTTGTATAATCTTTTGCTTCCTCCACATGCTGCCCCCTCAGACCGCCTGCTATCATCCTGATTCCGATAAATGCGAGCAGACCCAGAGCAATAAAATGGTCGTATGTGCTTAAGTGGCCGCTCACAAATGTTCCGGCAAAATATCCCGCAACGGTAAATCCTCCCTGGAAAACCGCCATTACCATTGCGAGCCGGAAGGCTTCAAGGAAAAGTATTTTGCTTCGCACTATCCCGAAAGTAAGAGATGCAGCAAAGGTGTCGAACGACAAACCAAAAGCAATGGCTATTACAGTAAGAGAGTCCATGTAAAAAACTTGCCAAAGATAAACAGAAACCGGTGTCTGAAAAAATTTGCGCTGTTTTGATTTTTTATACCATTTATGCTTATGTTTGACACTCTTTTCTTACATTTTAGTCTATGAACCGGGTTACCATTGTTATTTTTTTAACAATCACGTTGCTTTCTTCATGCGGTAAATTCAGCCCCGGACTTTTAAGGGTGGCTTCAGATAACAGCCTTATGGCAAATGAGAGGTAAAAACAAGGAAAATCTGTATTTATTTTGACACCGTAATGAGAGCAGTAATACAAAGAGTCAAAAAGGCGTCCGTTACTGTTGAAGGAAAAATTACCGCCTCATGCGGGAAAGGCATGCTGGTCCTGCTTGGTATTGAGGATGCCGACGACATTAAGGACGCCGAATGGCTGGCAAACAAAATTGTCAATCTGAGAATTTTTCCCGACAAGGAAGGAGTAATGAATCTGGGAATAAAAGAGACGGGTGGAGATATTATCGTAGTCAGCCAGTTCACCCTGCACGCACTTACCAGAAAAGGAAACAGGCCTTCATATATAAGGGCGGCATCTCCCGGTATTGCCATCCCTCTTTATAACAGCTTCATTGATATTGTCACCTCTCTTCATGGCAGGAGGCCGGGAACAGGAATTTTCGGGGCAATGATGGATGTGGAACTGATAAATGACGGACCTGTGACAATAATAATCGACACCAAAAACAAGGACTTCTGATAAGATGACCCAAAACCAAGAGGCAGATTTACTTTCAACAAGGAGAAGTGTTCTTTTTGCTGCAACCTTCGCAGCATTTCTGACGCCCTTCCTGGGTTCCTCTGTCAATCTTGCACTTCCCTTCATCGGGAAGGAGTTTAATGCCGGGGCGGTGGGCCTGGGCTGGGTGGCAAGCAGTTTTATCCTTGCCTCAGCAATGTTCCTGCTTCCTTTCGGAAGACTTGCCGATATTCTCGGAAGAAAAAAAATCTTTTCTGCAGGCCTGCTTCTTTTTTCCTTATCGTCAGTACTTGTAATTTTCTGTCACAGTCTTGTTTCATTAATAGCCGTCAGAATAATCCAGGGCATTTCATCGGCCATGTATTTCAGCACCAGCCTTGCAATAATCTCATCGGTTTTTCCTCCCGGCGAAAGAGGTCGCGCAATGGGTATAAATATTACCGCGGTTTATCTTGGCCTTTCAGCCGGTCCTGTTTTGGGGGGCTTTCTTACCCGTTACCTGGGCTGGAGAAGTATCTTTCTGGTCCTTATTCCGGTGGGTCTGGCGGCCTGTATCATGATCAGGATGAAGATTAAAGGCGACTGGGCTGAGGCAAAGGGAGACAAATTTGACGCAACCGGCGCCATACTGTATGCAGTTTCCATAGCCGCATTCATGTTCGGGTTTTCCAAATTGCCGTCCTTTTACGGGTGGGTTTTTCTTGCCATCGGCATACTTTCAGGAATAGTGTTTCTGGTCTTTGAAAGATATGTGCCTGATCCTCTTTTCAGTATATCAGACTTTATAAGAAACAGGGTCTTTGCCTTCTCCTCTGCTGCAGCACTTATACATTATGCCGCAACCTCAGCCACAGGTTTTTTCATCAGCCTGTATCTCCAGTATATTCTGGGTTTTGATGTCAGGATGGCCGGACTTATAATGATTTCGCAGCCGGTGCTTATGATGATAATATCTCCCTTCGCTGGAAGGTTGTCAGATAAATACAATCCCGGTGTCATAGCCTCGGCCGGAATGGGTCTCACTGCAGCAGGACTTATTGCTCTCTGTTTTGTGACATCAGATACCGGAACGGGGCAGATAATTCTCCTGCTAATGATTATGGGTACAGGTTTCGGACTGTTCTCTTCACCCAATTCCAATGCTATCATGAGTTCCGTTGAGAAGAGCCGCCTTGGCGTTGCATCCGGTATTGTAGGGACAATGAGGATGACCGGGCAAATGATCAGCATGGGAATTGCCATGATGATACTTGCACTCTTTATCGGCAATAAACCCATTTCGCCTGACACCCATGATGAATTTATCACCGGAATGAGGACCGGATTTCTTATTTTTTCTGCACTGTGTATACTCGGAATATTTGCCTCACTGGCAAGAAACAACAAACTAAAAAGGCCTGCAGTGATTTACCCGGATTCAGACCTCCGGAAGTAACCCCCGACATTTTCAAAACAGTACCTGAGAATTATTGTAAATCCGTTTCCGGCAATCCCTGGGTTCCGGAATCAAGTACATATTTCCATCTTCCGTCTTTCTGTTTCTCCCAGACAGTTGAATATGTCCCCCTGCTTTTCTCTCCGCCGGCCTTTAAGGTCAATGTATAGAGGCCGTAGGTATAACCAAGAGTCCCGTCAGCAGATATCTTTTCATAAAGAGGTTCCCAGGTCAGAGTGAATGAAGTGTCGCTCCTGACGGCAAAATATTCCTTCATGGCCTCCATGCCAACCTGGGGGAAGCAGTTATCTCTCAGTATTACTACCGAATCGGCAGCAAAATCAAGAAATGCCTTTTGCATACCTTCACGCTCCGACATGGCCGAAAAATCTAAGTCTGCTTTTAAGAGAGCCCCTTTCTCCGCAGGTCCGGAAGGTTTTGTGCAGCTAAAAAATAAAAATAAGATGGCTATGAATACAAAAAAATGTAAATTGACACCCGGCTTTTTAATCATGATTTCTCGTTTTAAACTGTTAATAATTGCATTATTATGACAAAATTATATCAAAAACTATTCAAAAAATGTCCGTCAGCCTCCGAGATCAGGAAAGGTTTAAAAACCATATATTCTGCCATCCCTGAAGTGCCTGACCGCAGGGCCCTCATGGATATGCTGGCTGTAATCGATCTTACCAGTCTCAATACCACCGACAATAAAAGCCATATCCTCCAGCTTACCGGCAAAGTTAACAGCTTCAATGCCAAATATTCGAATATTCCGACAGTGGCCGCTATTTGCGTTTACCCCAATTTTGTTTCTCTTGTCAGGGAAAAGCTTACCGCACGCAATGTAAAAATTGCAGCCGTGGCAGGCGGATTTCCTTCATCACAGACATTCAGGAGCATAAAACTGTCGGAATGCAGGCTTGCCGTTGATGCCGGAGCCGATGAGATTGATATTGTTATCTCTCTCGGATCTTTCCTGAGTGGCGACTACTCGGCAGTAGCCGACGAGATAAGGGAAATAAAAAGCAATATTGGCGATGTTCTGCTTAAAGTGATTATCGAATCTGGCCTTATGCAGACTCATGAACAGATCTTTAATGCTTCGATGATTGCGATGGATGCAGGGGCCGATTTCATAAAGACCTCCACCGGGAAAACAAGCATATCAGCGACTCCCGAAGCAGCGTATGTTATGTGTACCGCCATTTCCGTATTCTTCCGCGAAACAGGCATCAGGGTCGGCTTCAAACCCGCCGGAGGAATAGTAACATCAACCGATGCTGCCGTTTATACAGGCATAACAAAAAGCGTCCTCGGAGAGGAATGGATAAATCCCTCCCTGTTCAGACTCGGGGCCAGCCGCCTGGCCAATAATATCCTTTCAGATATTATGGGCTGCAGGTCGGAACATTATTGATACAAATACAGAATATTGACATATCAGGATAATTTTCAGATCTTGATGCAGCAGGACACTGCCAGCCGGCCACCCTTAAGCAGGAGCGACTCAAATGTGACTGAAAATGTCACTTTTCTCCCGGCCCGGCAATTGTTGCCTGAAGTGAAAAACCAGGAAAAATGCCAGAAGCCATCGGATCTTACTTTATATGTTACAGGCAATTCCTTTAATCAAAACCCTTTATCCGGCATTGACACCCAAAAATTTCCTTTTTCATTTGTTAACCTGACAAGGGAATACCGGGAGAAGAAATTCACCGCACTTAAGGAATCTCTCCGGGATGGTATATTACATGAGAACTCTCCCCTGAAAGCAGACTGGATGGTTCCCGTTCTGCTGGCAGCGGCCATGATTTATATTACCCTGGCAAAAATACCGGGTAATATTTTCAGGGGTTTAATTAACTTCATAACATTTAAAGGCCTAAAAGACAAGTACAGGGATGACTCTGAAAAAATTTTCAGGCTGCAGTCGACACTGATGAACCTGGCTTCCTTTATCAGCATCGGCATGTTTATTTACATGGCTGCCGGCGAAAAGATGGATGATCTGCCACTGCCCGGGGGAATAATCCTCTGGCTTATCTGTTTTGCCCTTGTCGTGGCTGCCGTTACCCTGAGGCACCTCGCAACGGTTCTTACCGGTTTCCTCAGCGAAGAGCGCGATCTGTTTTCAGGTTACCTTGCGGCTGTTTACAATTTCTACAGAATTTCCGGAATTATTTCCTTTCTTCTGGTTATTCTGGTGGCTTACGGCAGAATTTTTCCGGCCGGTCTGTTGATAACCACCGGTTATGTACTTTTTATTATATTGATTATATTAAGATTGGCCAGACTTGTTCTTCTTTTTATTCACCGCCGTGCATCAGTTTTGTATTTAATTTTATACCTTTGTGCCCTGGAAATTCTCCCTGTTGCGGTTTTGGTTAAATATGGCACGGGGCTGATTTCGGGTTTGTGAAATATCCTGATGTCGAATTTAATCTGTAAGGGGTTGAAAATAAAGAAGATTCTAGTATCGCAGCCAGATCCTCAAAATCCAAAATCACCTTACCACGAACTGGCAAAAAAGTATAATCTTAAAATCGACTTTAAGCCATTTGTGCAGATTGAAGGCCTTTCTGCAAAGGATTTTCGTCAGCAGAAAATAAACATACTCGATTTTTCAGCGGTCATTTTTACCTGTAAGACAGCGATAGACCATTATTTCAGGATTGCCGGCGAACTGAGGATTACCATCCCTGATACAATGAAATATTTCTGCATAACTGAAAATGTTGCTTTCTACCTGCAGAAATACATTGTGTACAGGAAACGGAAAATCTTTCACGGAAAATCAAAGTTCCAGGACCTTATCGATATAATAATAAAACACAGGGATGAAAATTATTTCGTTCCGCTGCCCGAGCCTCACAATGCTGAAATACCAGAACTTCTGAAAAAGAACAATATCAGACACTCAATCGGGATTCTGTATAAAACCATCAGCAATCACTTCAGCAGCATAAATGATCTTAATTACGATATCATTGTTTTCTACAGCCCGTCAGGGATCAAATCGCTGAAGGAAAATTTTCCTGAATTTGTTCAGGGAGATATTAAAATTGCCGCCTTCGGGCCCACAACAGCTCAGGCCGTTGAGCAGGAAGGACTGCGGCTTGACATACAGGCCCCGAATCCCAAATCCCCGTCCATGACAATGGCTCTTGACGATTTCCTGAAGGAATACAACAGGAACAACAACAGGTAGTGATAACCCGGAGCCGGCTTTCTGCCCTCTGTGAATCACTCCCGAAAAGCCGGAAGATTCTTTTCAATGAGAGCAACTCCTCAGACATTCAGAAAGCAAGAAAGGCTTTGCAGCCGGAAAACAATCGAAGAACTGTTCAGTAACGGAAAATCGTTTAACTGCCAGCCTTTCCAGGTTATCTGGAATTTTGCAAATGACAACCTGCCGGCTCCTGCGCAGGTTGCCATAAGTATCCCAAAAAAAACTTTCAGAAGTGCCGTACTGAGAAACCGAATCCGGAGAAAAATACGTGAAGCATACCGGCGTCAGAAACAAAATTTATACAATCATCTTCAAGGTTCGCAAAGGAAAATTGTATTTATGATTATTCTCAAGGGCATCGACGAACCTGATTATGACGAAATATTTCATGCGACCGGCAGGGTTATTTCAAGGCTCTCCGGACAAATAAATTCAGCTGATTCCCAACCCTGCTGAAACTATTTGATATTTCTTCTTAATTTCGCCGGTTAATAATCTTTCGCTATGGGAAAAAATACCCGCAGAACTTTTTTTATCCTGATTTCTGCCATCCTTTTTTCGGGTTTAACCACAGCATTTGTCATAAACCAGGAATCCCGCGATTTCAGGCTTGGCAAAAACCTCGATATCTTTTTTTCGCTTGTCAGGGAGCTTAACACTTTTTATGTTGATGATTTTGACCCCGAAAAGATAATCAGGTCTGCAATTGACGGAATTCTAAGGGCTCTCGATCCATATACAGCCTACTATGCTGAGTCGGAAACCGGAGAACTTGATCTAATGACAACCGGAAAATACGGAGGTATAGGATGTCTGGTGCGCAACAACGGCGATTTTGCAATTGTGACTGAAGTATATAAAGGATTTCCCGCAGATGCCGCCGGCGTAAAGGTCGGCGACCTTATTGTTAAAGTTGACGGCAAGCCGCTGAAAGGATTTACTGTCGATAAAGTCAGCGAATATCTTAAAGGCGACCCTGGAACCGCAATCTCTGTTACCGTGCTTCGGAATGACCGGGAATTTGAATTCAGCATGAAAAGAGAAAGAATCGTACTACCCCCGGTGCCATGGTATGGAATGATCGATTCCAAAACAGGATATATCAGATTCACAAACTTTACACAGAACTGCACGGATGATGTCAGAAAAGCTCTTCTGGCCCTTAAAAAACAGAACCCCGAAGGGATTATCCTTGATCTGCGTTCAAACCCCGGCGGAATAATGACTGAAGCCGTTGATGTGGTAAATCTTTTTACCGGACCGGGGACAGAGGTGGTAAGCACAAGAGGTAAGGTAAAACAATTTGATGCTTCATATAAAACCCGCAGTGAAGCTGTTGACGCTGATATCCCTCTTGCAGTTCTTATTAACAGGGCATCGGCATCAGCATCGGAAATTGTGGCGGGAGCAATTCAGGATCTTGACCGCGGAGTGATCGTGGGGCAGAGATCTTTTGGAAAGGGGCTTGTACAGATAACCAGGCCTCTGAGCTTTAATGCGCAGCTGAAAGTTACCACTGCAAAATATTATATCCCCAGCGGAAGATGCATACAGGCCATAGATTTTGCACAGCGAAATGAGGACGGGAGCGTGGGTTATATACCCGACTCACTTATTAAAACATTCCACACCCGTAACGGACGCCCCGTAAAAGACGGCGGCGGTATAACTCCCGATATCGAGATTATACCTGAAACCCTGAGCCAGATAGCAACCGAACTTTATCTCAGGAACCTCATCTTCGACTACGCAACAATCTATTACTGGTCGCACCCGGAAGTAACCAGTAAAGACCAGATTTCTGTTACGGATTCCCTTTATAACGACTTTACAGGATTTCTGGAAAAGCGGGGCTTCAATTATCAGACTTTAACCGAGAAAGCCTTTTCAGAGTTTGCCGACAATGCAAAGAGGGAGAAATACTTTGATGCCAACCGTGATCTTTTCAGTGCGCTTGAAAAAGAGGTTACTCATAACCTGCAGAAGGACCTTTCAAATTTCCGAAACGAAATATCAGAAATCCTGACCGATGAAATTATCAGAAGATACTTCTACGAGGAGGGGGCAATTGAATGGTCGGTAAGGAATGATGAACAGGTTAAGAAAGCTGTTGAAATACTGAACGATAAATCCCTTTACAGGTCGCTTCTTTCAGGTAAAACCAGCCGGCAGTGAAACAACACCGAGGGAAAAATTAATCCGGTTTTTTCAGTGAGCTTCCAGCCAGTTATTTCCGGTGCCTGTATCAACCACCAGAGGAACTTTAAGTGATGCAGCTCCCGACATTTCCCTGATCACCAGCTCCCTGACCTTCTCAAGCTCGCCGGGAAGGACCTCAAATATAAGTTCGTCGTGTACCTGAAGTATCATTCTGGCTTTCAGCGATTCTCTTCTGAGGACATTATGAATATTTACCATCGCAATCTTTATAATGTCGGCTGCGGTTCCCTGTATCGGGGCATTGATGGCATTCCTCTCGGCATTTCCCCTTACAACCTGATTTCTTGAATTGATATCTCTGACGTACCGTTTTCTTCCGAACATGGTTGTAACGTATCCTGCTGCCCTTGCTTTTCTTATTGATTCCTCCATGTAGGCCTTGACACCGGGGTAAGAGGCAAAATACCCGTCAATCAGTTCCCTTGCTTCATTCCTGCTTATTGTCAGCCGCTCCGACAAACCGAATGCCGAGATCCCGTAAATTATTCCGAAGTTGGCTGTTTTTGCCCTGCTCCGCATCTCTCTCGTAACATCCTTTATGTCAACGTTAAAGATTTTTGATGCAGTGGCGGCATGGATATCATTTCCCGAAAGAAAGTCGGAAATCATGTTTTCGTCGCCACTGAGATGAGCCATCAG
>JARKQN010000057.1 GCA_029974835.1 Bacteroidales bacterium | reverse complement strand
TCTTTTTAACCGGCTCCTCCGGAGAACATAGCTTTAACGTCCCGTAATTGTTCTTTGCGACCCTCAGGAGAGAGAGAAGTGCCCCGAAACCTGTACTGTCGATGTAATCAACACCTGCCAGGTTTATTATAATCCTGGAGTTGTTGTCGGAAAAAAGCATTGTAACTTCCTCCCTGAAGGTTTCTGCAGTAAGGGCGTTAAGCTTGCTTTCATTAAGTGTAACAATATCAACTTTACCTCTCTTTTCTGTAATGATCATTCCCTTTTTCAATTTACTTTAATCCCAGATAATCTTCCATCTCTTTAACCGCCTGGGCGGTATTATGCCTGTATTGATCTATATAAAATGAATATTTCTCCGGCTCCTCGCTGTTTTTAGCCTGCAGTTCAAATTTCTTCAGCAGTGCGGCAAGCTCCTCCATACCCAGAATAGCCACCGACGATTTGGCCTTATGTGCCAGAAGGCCAAGATTGTAAAAATCTTTTGAATCAAGAAGTTTCTTCATTTCCTCTGCAATTTCCTTAACCTGGTCTTTAAACAGGACGTATAATTCCTTAATGGTATCTTTGTCACCACCTGCAACAGATTCCAGGTAATCAAGGTTAATGTATTCGTAATTCATTGTATAAGAGGTTTTTAATTGAACCAATTCTTTCGGCCGCCTGTCACCTTAAATGTATAAATAAATTTTTTATTACATTTCCCCGTATTTGAATGCTGAATCTGTTTTTCATTTGTTTACCTGACAATATTATCAGTCAAATTTGGTTTATAAATAAATGTTAATTTTATCCTGAAAATTCATTAATTATGAGAGTACCCGGTCTTGCATTCTTTACTTTTATTTTTGTTGTTAAAAGTCTTGGCATCTATTCGCAGGATGGACCTGAGATCAGAAAGAGCAGTTTTAAGACTGTAAAAGACGGGTTCAGGGTTGCATGGGACCATGTCAGAGAGGGAGACGGTTACTACAGTGAAAAAGGGAAATCGTTTCAGAATGCCTACGACGAATACAAGAAGGCATATATGTACAACGGCAATGATGCAGCGCTTAACTATAAAACCGGCGTGGCTGCATTTTATTCCGGAAACAGACACGAAGCTGCTCCCTATCTCATTAAAGCCTGGGAACTCGACAACAATATTTCGGAAGACGTGCTTCTTCTGGCAGGCAGGGCTCTGGCTTATCAGGGTAAATTTGATGAGGCGGTTGAAAAACTCGAGGCATTTAAAAGCACTATAGGTCAGAAATATAAAACTGCCGGTGAATTAGCCGACAGGTATATCTCAGAATGCAAAGCAGCCAGGGAGCTTACGAAGGATACACTTGGAATTGAAATCACAAATGCCGGCCCGGGCATTAATTCCGATTATGATGATTACAGCATCGTGCTTTCACCCTCAGGCAGCAGAATGTACTTCGGGTCGAGGAGACCGCTTCATCCCAATTCTGAAAAAAGATACCAGGATATCAAACCCGATGAAAATATTTTTGTAAGCGATTTCCTTAATGGGTCATGGAGTGCTGCTACTCCGGCAGGAGCCGGGTTAAATACCGAATTGTGCGAAGTGCCTCTCTACCTGAGCAGGGCCGAGGACCGGCTGTTTATCTATGCCGGATACCAGGGCGAGGGCGATATCATGGTTTCAGCGCTTAAGAAAGGTAAATGGAAAAAACCGGAAAAGGAGCAGCTTGGTATTACCAGCGCTCTTCCCGAAACGTCGATCAGCTTTTGCCCGTCAGGAGAAGAGGCTGCTTTTATTCGCGCTTCAGGTAAAAAGGGTAACGGCGGAAAGGATATTTTCATCATAAAAAAGATTGATAACCGGAAATGGACCAAACCGGTTAATGCCGGGATTACCGTAAACAGCCGGTACGATGAGGAATCGGTCATGTATTCGAAAGGCGGCGATACCCTGTGGTTCAGTTCGGCCGGTCATAACACCATGGGAGGCTTTGATATTTTCTACAGCGTCAGGAGCACGGACGGCACATGGGGCCCTGCGGTAAATGCAGGATACCCCATAAATACTCCGTGGAACGAGCTCTTTTATGTTCCCGCCCCGGGTGATGACAGCCTGTTTTACTTTGTATCGGACCGCAACGGAGGTCTGGGCGGACTGGATATCTACTCTGCAAGGCTGCTGCCGCCTCCCGTAGTCATTGAACCCGAACCCGAACCCGAACCCCAACCCGCTCCGCCGCCTCCGGTTGTCGTAAGAGATACGGTAATTATTATTAAGGAGGTAATACAGGCTCCTCCGCCCGCCGATTTGTCCGTTTATCTCACAGGCAGGATCAGCGATTCGGAAACAGGTGAGTCTGTAATGGCTCGTATAGAAGTTATCGATTTTGAAACTGATGCCGTGGTTTCAACAACAGCAAGCTCCGATATTGACGGAACTTACAGGGTGAAACTGCCCGAAAAGAAAGTATATATTGTAAATGTGAGGGCAACAGGTTTCCTGTCTGATATGAAGAAAATAACCGTAGGCGCCGATTATAAAAAGGATTTTGTCCAGCTCGATGTTCCACTGGTAAAGGTAAAGGTTGGTAAGAAAGTAGTACTGAATAATATCTTTTTCGAACTCGGAAAAGCAGTGCTTACCAGGGATTCATTCGAGGAGCTTGACAAACTGGCGGGAATCATGAACGATAATCCGACCATGAAAATTGAAATTTCAGGACATACCGACAATACAGGCAGTGCTGTGATAAATGCTAGGCTTTCAACAGAGAGAGCCAGGGCTGTGGTCGATTACCTGGTCGCAAAAGGAATCGACAAATCAAGAATGACTTACATGGGATACGGTCCCGACCAGCCTGTTGCCGATAACGCCACAGCCGAGGGAAGAGCCAGGAACCGAAGGGTGGAATTTAAGATACTCGAAATGTAAGGCAATCGGTTTAATGACTTTAAGCATTTTTCCGCAGAAACTTGTTTATTATTTTGCGGACATTAAAAATCATTTAACATGAAAAGCACTCCTTTTACACCTTTCCATATCGAAATGGGAGCAAAAATGGTTCCCTTCGCCGGCTTTAACATGCCTGTTGAATACTCCGGCATAAATGATGAACACATGACCGTGAGGGAGAGACTTGGCGTTTTTGATGTATCACACATGGGAGAATTCAGGGTGTCAGGTCCTGCTGCACTTGATTTTCTTCAGTATATAACATCAAATGACGTTTCGGCCCTCCGGAACGGAAAAGTACAGTATTCATGCTTTCCGAATGGGAGAGGAGGGATTGTTGACGACCTCCTTGTTTACCGCTTTTCAGAGGAGGAGTACCTGCTTGTCGTAAACGCTGCAAATATTGAAAAAGACTGGAACTGGTGTGTCAGCCATGCCGCAAAATTCGGGATTGAACCCGGTAAAGACCTGGTAAACATTTCTGATCAAACTGCCCAGCTTGCGGTTCAGGGCCCTCTGGCACTTAAGGCAATGCAGAAGCTGACTCTGGAAAAGATTGAAGATATGGAATATTATACTTTCAAAACCATCGAATTTGCGGGTATCAGAAATGTAATATTCTCTACCACAGGCTATACCGGATCGGGCGGTTGCGAAATATATGTCAGGAATGAAGACGGGCCTCAACTCTGGAGATCGGTTTTTGAAGCAGGGAAGGAGTACGGTATTAAACCGGCCGGATTAGGTGCAAGGGATACACTCAGGCTCGAAATGGGTTTCTGCCTCTACGGAAACGACATTAATGACACAACATCTCCGATTGAGGCAGGTCTCGCATGGATAACCAGGTTCACAGATTATAAGAACTTTATTGACAAGGAACTGCTTCTGAAACAGAAGAACGAAGGGACTACAAGGAGACTAAAAGGATTTATTATGGCTGAAAGGGCCATACCACGCCAGCATTATGAAGTTGTGAATGCAGACGGCAAAGTTATCGGCGAAGTCACCTCAGGCACCATGTCGCCGGTGCTCAAACAGGGAATAGGCATGGCATACCTGCCCCCTGATTACTGGAAGAGCGGTTCCGAAATCTTTATCCGGATCCGGAATAAAGACACAAAGGCCGTTGTCACCAGTCTGCCTTTCTATAAACAGGGCTGATAAAGTGGATGCGGACAGGATGTCTGCGCATAAATAATAAATCACTATTTTTCGGCCTTAATAAGTAATCTGTTTCTATGGAAAAACCTTTTGTCGAAGCATGTTTCTCTCCCGCAATTTTCAGCCGGCACAACTGCAGCGGAGTTAATGTGGTTGTAATAGACATTTTCAGGGCCAGTTCTGCAATCTGTGCTGCATTCGAGAACGGCGCCGGAATGATAATACCTGTAAGGGAAGTGGAAGAGGCCAGACAATACAAGGAGAAAGGTTTCCTCGTAGCCGCCGAAAGAGACGGAATAGTGCTCGACTTCGCAGATTTCGGAAATTCACCCTTCAACTTCACTCCCGAAAGAATAAAAGATCGTACAATAGCATATTCCACAACCAACGGCACAAAAATCATTGAGATGACTTCCGGATCTCACACCACCGCAATCGGATCGTTCCTCAACATATCCGCACTGGTTTCATGGCTAATCAGTGAAAGGCGGGATGTGCTTCTTTTCTGCGCCGGATGGAAGGATAAATTCAACCTTGAGGATACCGTCTGTGCCGGTGCCATAGCATCACGCCTGTTGGAAAGCGGAGAGTTCAGGACAATATGCGATTCGGTTCATGCAGCAATCGACCTCTGGAAACTGGCGGAACCTGACCCCCTGAAATATATACAGAAAGCCGCACACCGCAGCCGCCTCAGAGACAAAGGCCTGGACGACTGCATTGAGTTCTGCCTTAAGCCCGATTTTACGGAAATCATCCCGGTTGTGAAGGATGGAAACCTGGTGCCTTTCAAACCTTAATGAGGATACCCGGTGTTTTTTATTGCCTCATATTTTGCTAATTTTGCTTGGGATTCATTATGAACACAACAATAAAATAAACTCACATAATTATGAAAAAACATAACTTTTATGCCGGCCCGTCAATATTGCCGCAGTACACATTAGACAAGACCATAGAAGGAATAAGGAATTTTTCCGGATCCGGACTCTCCGTGCTGGAAATATCACACAGAAGCAAGGAGTTTGTTGCATGCATGGATGATACAATAGCCCTGGTCAAAGAATTGCTGGATGTTCCTGCAGGATACCAGGTGATTTTTCTGGGTGGCGGTGCCAGTTTGCAGTTCTGCATGGTTCCTATGAACCTTTCAGAGAAAAAATCCGCATACCTTGTAACTGGCGAATGGGCTTCAAAGGCTTTCAAGGAAGCCAAACTTTTCGGCGAAGCTGTTGAAGTGGCCTCATCCAAAGACAAAAATTTCAGTTATATACCGAAAAACTATGCAGTCCCGGCTGATGCCGATTATTTCCATATCACTACCAACAACACAATCTTCGGGACCGAACTTAAAAAAGATCCCGATTCTCCGGTGCCTGTGGTGGCAGATATGTCATCAGATATATTCAGCCGTCCTGTAGACGTGTCCAAATACGCTTTGATTTATGCCGGCGCCCAGAAGAATCTTGCACCGGCAGGTGTTACACTGGTGATTATCAGGGAAGATGCACTCGGCAAGGTAAGCCGTCAGATACCTACCATGCTTGATTACCGCACCCACATCAAGGCCGGATCGATGTTCAACACACCTCCTGTTTTTGCTGTTTTCGCAGCCCAGCAGACGCTTATTTGGCTGAAGGAAAAAGGAGGCGTTAAAGCCATGCATAAAATAAATCAGGAAAAGGCGTCTATGCTTTATGATGAGATAGAAAGAAATAAACTTTTCGTACCAACCGTATCAGACCCTGAGGACAGGTCATTAATGAATATTTGTTTCGTGATGGCTCCTGAATACAGGGAACTGGAAAAGGAATTCTCCGGGTTCGCCAGATCAAAAGGCATTGTCGGAATTGAGGGGCACCGGTCGGTGGGAGGTTTCAGAGCTTCAACATATAACGCACTGCCTGTGGAAAGTGTTAAAGCCCTGGTGGATGCCATGAAAGAATTTGAGTCGAAAAACTAATCTCATGAAAATACTCGTTGCAACAGAAAAACCTTTTGCTTCGGTCGCTGTCAAAAAGATGCGTGAAGTGTCAGAGCAGGCAGGGCACGTGATGAATCTGCTCGAAAACTACGGCAACATTTCCGACCTTAAAGCTGCAGTGGCTGACGCTGATGCACTGATAGTAAGAAGTGATCCGGTAACAGCAGAGGTCCTCGATGCAGCGCCAAAACTTAAAATAGTGGTACGGGCCGGAGCCGGATACGACAATATTGACATCGCGACATGCACAGCGAGGAATATTGTGGTGATGAATACTCCCGGACAGAATTCAAATGCAGTCGCCGAACTCGCTTTCATGATGATGCTTTACCAGGCTCGCTCAGGCTTCTCAGGCAGAACGGGGACGGAGCTCAGAGGAAAAACACTCGGGCTCCAGGCTTTCGGTTTTGTAGGTAAATGCATGGCAGAAATTGCAAAGGGATTCTCAATGGAAACATTTGCTTTTGATCCATTTGTAAATGATGAGATAATGTTGTCGGCCGGAGTGAAACCGGTTAAATCGGTAACTGAGCTTTACAGCACCTGCCGGTACGTCTCAATTCACATACCTGCTACGGAGAAAACCAGGAAATCAATCGGATACAACCTGATCAGCCGCCTGCCCGAAAACGGAGTGCTTGTTAATACCGCCCGTAAGGAGGTCATTGATGAAGATGGCCTTATCAGGGCATTTGAGGAGAGAAAAGATATAATTTATCTGGCAGATGTGGAACCTGACTGCAGTGCAGTATTTAAGGAGAAATTCCCGGGCAGATATATCTTTACTGCAAAAAAGATGGGAGCACAGACAGAAGAGGCAAACATAAATGCTGGTATAGCCGCGGCAAAACAGGTGGTCGATTATTTCCTGACCGGCAACGCAAAATACAGAGTCAATTAATATTTTAAACAAATATCCAGTGTAATTAAAATGGCTGTAGTTAAACCTTTCAGGGGGCTCAGGCCCCCTGCTTCAATAGCAAAAGACCTTTCGTGCCTTCCTTACGATGTAATGAACACTGATGAAGCCAGGAAGATGGCTGCCGGAAAAGAATGTTCCCTGCTGCATATAACCAGGTCGGAAATAGATCTCCCCGAAGGTACCGACATTCATTCTGAAGAGGTCTATAAAAAATCGGTCGAAAACTTCAGGGAATGGCAGAAAAGAGGATGGCTGGTACAGGACAGGGAGCCGCATTTTTACATTTATGCCCAGACAATGGAGGGCCGAACACAGTACGGTATTGCCGGCTGTGCATCTGTCGATGATTATCTGAACGGCGTAATAAAAAAACATGAACTTACCCGGCCCGATAAGGAACAGGACAGGATGGTACATGTAAGAGTCAATAACGCAAATATTGAACCGGTCTTTTTTACATACCCGGCTGTTAAACAAATAGATGAGATAGTTGAAAAAGTAACGACCGAAAACAAGCCGGAATATGACTTTATCACCGAAGACGGTTTCGGACACCATTTCTGGATAATAAAGGATTCAAAGCTCAACGGCAGCATCGAGAAACTCTTCAGGGAAAAAGTGCCGTACACCTATGTTGCCGACGGTCACCATCGCACCGCTGCCGCCGCACTAGTGGGAAAGGAAAAGAGGGAAAACAATCCTGACCACAAGGGAGATGAGGAATATAACTATTTTCTTGCCGTCCATTTCCCTGACAACCAGCTCAGAATTCTTGATTATAACAGGCTGGTGAAGGACTTAAACGGCCTCACTCCAAAAGAATTCTTAAAAAAACTTGAAGATTCATTCGTAATTGAGGATAAGGGCAGAAATATTTACCGTCCCGACAGACTGCATAATTTTTCAATGTACCTCGAAGGAAAATGGTACAGTCTTACTGCAAAGGAAGGAACATACGACAATAACGACCCTGTAGGTGTGCTTGATGTAAACATTCTTACAAACAGGGTGCTTACACCTGTGCTTGACATTCAGGACCTGAGGAGATCACGACGGATTGATTTTGTTGGCGGAATCCGCGGACTGGAAGAACTCAGGAAAAGAGTCGACAGCGGTGAAATGAAAGCCGCCTTTGCCCTCTATCCTGTTTCCATGAAACAACTTATTGACATTGCAGATACAGGTAATATTATGCCCCCGAAAACAACCTGGTTCGAACCAAAACTGCGGAGCGGACTGGTAATTCACCTTCTCGGTTAATAAAGGCACCCGATGGACTCCGTACAGAACATTATCAACCTCAAAAAACAGGTCCCGGACAGCGTGAAAATAGTTGTCGTATCAAAAACGCAGCCGGTTGAGGAGATTTTAAAAGTGTACAGTACAGGACATACATTATTTGGCGAGAACAGGGTGCAGGAGCTTCTTTTAAAAAAAGAGAGGCTTCCCTCCGACATTGAATGGCATTTCATTGGTCACCTTCAGACCAACAAGGTGAAATCAATCCTTCCGCATGTGACCATGATCCACTCTGCCGACAGCTTCAGGCTGATTTCAGTAATAAACCGTGAAGCTGAAAAACTTAACCTTATTGTAAATTGCCTTATTCAGTTCCATATAGCCCGGGAGGAAACAAAGTCAGGCTTCTCGATCGATGAGGCCGGGGCAATGTTGCAATCACCCGATTTCATGAAAATAAAAAATATTGTATTTTGCGGTGTGATGGGAATGGCCACTCTCACAGATGATATGTACCTTGTAAGAAGCGAGTTCAGAACACTGAAAGAGTATTTTACAATATTGAAGGAGAAGTATTTCAGCCGGAACCATCAGTTCAGGGAAATATCAATGGGAATGTCGGGAGATTATATGATTGCCCTGGAAGAAGGCAGTACAATGATCAGGGTTGGTACGCTTATATTTGGAGAAAGAAAAAGTAAAGTAAAATAAATAATATGAGTAATCTTAATGTGAATTATCTGGGACTTAATCTGAAGAGCCCTGTTATAGCCGGAAGCAGCAGCCATACTTCCACTGCCGAACGTGTCAGGGAGGCTGAGGAGTCAGGTGCCGGAGCTGTGGTACTGAAATCCCTTTTCGAAGAGCAGATCAATTCGGTGGTCGCAGCATCGGCCCAACCGGTCTCTTATCCCGAAGCCGATGATTACATGGCTTATTATATAAAATCAAATGCAGTCGAAAGTTACCTGAAACTCATTTCAGATGCAAAGAAAGCGGTGGGCATACCCGTAATCCCGAGTATCAACTGCATCTCGCCCGGTTCATGGCTCGATTTTGCCGTTCGCATCCAGGAAGCAGGGGCCGACGCGCTGGAAGTAAACATGTTTTTCCTTCCGACTGATAGTAAAATGACAGCGGGAGAGGCCGAAGAAGAATATCTCAGACTGGTTGAGAAACTGAAATCAGTTATTAAGATTCCTGTCGCGTTAAAGATTGGATTCAGATTTTCAAATATCCTTAACCTCCTTGAAAAGCTACATTTCAGGGGCGTCGAAGGCGTGGTAATGTTTAACAGGTTCTACGAACCGGATATAGATATTGAAAAAATGACAATCACATCCGCAGGGGTATTAAGCACATCCGATGAAAAACGATATGTTCTCAGGTGGATTGCAATGGCAAGCGCCCTTGGTTTTGGTTTGGATATTTCGGCTTCAACAGGTGTAAAGAACGGAGAAGATGCTGTTAAATACATCCTGGCCGGAGCAAAAACGGTCCAGGTATGTTCGGTTCTTTATGAAAAGGGGCTGCCCTATATAAAAACCATCAACAGCCAGATTGCCGGCTGGATGGAAAGAAAAGGTTTTAAATCGATAGATGAGTTTGCCGGTAAGCTGAATTATTCTTCAATTGAAAAGCCTTCTGTTTTCGAGCGAACCCAGTTTATGAGGTATTTTTCCTCCCATGAATAAGGACATTCTGAAATATAAATTGCACTGTTTTTGAAAAATAAAAATATTGTTCTAATTTAGTCGTTAAATTATTAGGAATTTAAATTATCTGATCATGAATAGATTTTACAGGATTTTTTCAGGATTTACGGCTGTTATTTTTTTGGTTCTGCTTCTGCTGCCCGGGTGCGGTTCGGGAGGCGAAAAGAAACCGGCTAAGGAACAGCAGCAGCTTTCACAGCAGGATATGGCCCGTATACAGCAGGATATAAAGCAGGCTGAAAAAATATTCAACGCCCTTCCGACTCCTCTTGAATCGGCTATGCTTATTAAATCGGCAGGAGCTCCTTTCGACAGGAAATACCTTAATCCGATTGAGAATGCAAAACTTTATACCACTACACGCAGCATGGCTCTTAATCTCGGAATTTATACATGCGATCTGAGTTTTGCGAGCCTTTACGATCAGACACAGCTGATTATCGATTATATGAATGCAGCCAAAAAGATGGCTGACGGACTTGGTATTCTTGACGCAATTAACCAGGAAACCATCTCAACCCTGGAGCAGAATATCAACAACAAGGAAGCCATAATGGAAACCATTTCCGAAACATTCCTTAACTCAAATTCATATCTTGCCGATAATGACCAGACGGCTGTGGCTGCAATTATGCTGGTTGGCGGATGGATTGAGGGCCTTTATATTTCCACACAGCTTGTTGACCTTAAGGAATTCAACGGAAATAAACTGGTTGCCACAATCATCGACCAGAAGCTTTCCATCGACATTCTTATCAATCTGCTTGAAAGCAACAAGGGAAACCCTGCAGTTGATGAGATGATCGGCCAGATGGCAAAACTTAAGGAGGTTTTTGATAAAATCAATATTAAGACCACGCCCATCAAAACAGAAATTGACCAGAGTACAAATGTCACCATCCTGAGGTCACAGGTCACAACCGATATGTCGGTAGAGACGTTCAAACAGCTTGCTGATGTGGTGAAAGAAATCAGAGACTCATTTGTAAAATAGTACATTATGAAGACTATCAGGATATTATCAGTACTGACACTCTTGCTATTCTTTTTCGCGGCTCCGGCACATTCACAGTGCAAGGCTTTCGCGAAGAAGGAAGTTTTGCCCGTGCTGTCACCCTATACACACGATGGCAATTATCATGCTGCCATACTTGTGGAAGGGGAGGAAGCTGAGCTTTATAAAACTTTCTACTCCGACATGGAGTACCGGGTCACTGTAATTGGCGAAGGTAAACTTCCTGCGGTGGAATTCAAGATACTTGACGAAAACAAAAATGTACTTTATTCCAACAAGGAACACAATTACGCCAAAACGTGGGATTTCAAGCTTGAATCAAGCAAACAGCTGAAGCTTGTTGTAAGGGTTGCTCCGTTCAATAAGCCCGGAGATATACCTGCAAGCGGATGCGTCGCAATCATGTTCGGATTCAAAGTGAAAAAATAAAAGGATTTTTCCTGGTGAAGGGAGCCTCGACTGAGAGCTCCCTTTTTTATTTTGGCAACCTGCCTGCAAGATACCTGCCGGTGTGTGATTCCCTGCACTTGATTATCTCCTCAGGTGTACCGGTAAAGACGACATGCCCGCCTTCATCTCCGCCCTCAGGCCCCAAATCAATTATCCAGTCGGCAGATTTTATCATTTCGGGATTGTGTTCAATCAGTATGACCGAATGACCGTGCTCAACAAGTGCATTTATTGAATTCAGAAGTTTCCCGATATCATGAAAATGAAGGCCTGTTGTCGGTTCGTCAAAGATGAACAGGATGTGCCCGCTCTCCTTTTCCTGGCTGAGAAAATATGCCAGCTTGACCCTCTGGCTCTCCCCACCCGACAGAGTGCTTGAAGATTGTCCCAGACGAACATAGCCGAGTCCGGTGTCCGACAGCGGTTTTAACCTGGCTACAATCCTTTTTTCTGTCTTGCCCTGGCTTGAACCGAAGAATTCTATTGCCTCATCAACGGTCATTTCCAGGATATCAAAGATATTTTTACCACGGTACATCACCTCCAGAACTTCTCTTTTAAATCTTTTACCCTTGCAGGATTCGCATACAAGTTCCACATCGGCCATGAACTGCATCTCAACCTTTATAGTGCCTTCACCCTGGCATTCGTCGCACCTTCCCCCGTCGATATTGAAGGAGAAATGCGAAGCCTTGAAATTGTTTTGGACCGATGCCTGCTGGTCGGCAAAAAGCTTCCGTATCTCATCATAAGCCTTCAGGTAGGTTACGGGGTTCGACCGGCTCGATTTTCCTATCGGATTCTGGTCGACCATTTCCACTCCTGTAATGGTTTTTATGTCACCCGCAATTTCACGGAACTGTCCGGGTTTCTGACCTGACCCGTTCAGCCTTATATTCAGGGCCCTGTATAGTATATCGTTTACAAGAGTTGATTTGCCGCTGCCGCTTACCCCTGTGACAACCGTTATGGTGTGAAGTGGGAACCTCACATCCACCGATTTCAGGTTATTCTCCCTTGCACCTTTAATTTCGATATAGCTGTTCCACGGCCTTCTGATTTCAGGAACAGGAATCTTTAGTCTGCCCGACAGGTATCCGGCCGTAAGGGAATCTGATGAATCAGCTTTTGCCGGTTCTCCCTGGTAAACAATCTCTCCGCCGTTAATGCCTGCGCCCGGACCAAGGTCTGTTATTTCATCAGCAGCCCTCATAATTTCCTCATCATGCTCCACTACCACGACAGTATTTCCTGAGTCGCGAAGTTGTTTAAGAACATTTATGAGCAGGCCTGTATCGCGCGGATGAAGCCCGATGCTGGGTTCATCAAGAATATACAGCGAGCCTGTCAGATTGCTGCCGAGAGATGTGGCAAGGTTGATCCTCTGAGATTCACCTCCCGATAAAGTTGAGGAGAGACGGTCGAGGGTAAGGTAGGGTAAACCAACATTCACGATATAATTCAACCTTGAAATAATTTCCTTTAAAAGTCTCTCAGATATCCTGCTGTCATGTGCGTCAGGTTTAAAGCTTGTGAAGAAATCCAGCAGTTCACTGCATGGCATGGCAGACAGTTCGGTAATGGATTTGCCGGCTATTTTAACATACCCTGCTTCCTTTCTCAGCCTCGTTCCGTTGCACGAAGGACACACGGTTTTACCCCTGTACCTGCTCAGAAGTACCCGGTACTGAATCTTATACTTTTTTTCTTCGAGATGGTCGAAGAAGGAATTAATTCCGAAGAAATAGCGGTTGCCTTCCCATAGCACCCTTTTCTGCTCGGGGGAGAGCTGGTAATAGGGTTTGTGAACCGGAAAGTCAAAAAGATGAGCGCTTGAAATCAGCCTTTCCTTCCACTTACTCATCTGTTCTCCCTTCCAGCATACTATGGCATCATCGTATACCGATAAGTTCTGGTCGGGTATCACCAGGTTTTCGTCAATACCCATTACCTTTCCGTAGCCTTCACATACAGGGCAGGCACCCATCGGATTATTGAAGCTGAAAAGATATTCCGAAGGTTCAATAAAATCAATCCCGTCTTCCTCGAACCGGTCCGAGAAGCTCTCCCTTGTTGTTTTTCCGTTCCTGTTTATCACCAGATGACAATAACCTTTCCCTGAGTTAAAGGCTGTCTGCACCGAGTCGGCTGCCCTGCTGAGAGTTTCATCAGTGTTATCAGTACTTATCCGGTCAATAACGATATTTATCTTCTGACCCGGTTCGCAGCATAACGGGGATTTTTCGTCATCCAGCCTCAGCATTTCACCGTCCCTTTCAATTCTGTTATAGCCCTGTTTGACAAGGAAAGCAAAATATTCGGCTGTTGTTATTTTTGAGGGTATTTCGCCGGGAGCGGTTATTATCACGACAGTTCCCTCTTTCAGCGAGCGAATGTATTTTACCACGTCATCAACGCTGTGCTTCTTTACCTCCCTGCCCGAAACCGGTGAATATGTTTTCCCTATCCTGGCATATAGAAGCCTCAGGTAGTCGTAAATTTCAGTGGCAGTACCAACAGTTGACCTTGGGTTGCGCGTGTTAACCTTTTGTTCTATGGCAATGGCCGGAGGAATTCCGTCAATGAAATCAACTTCAGGTTTATTCATTCTGCCGAGAAACTGGCGGGCGTATGAGGAGAGAGACTCCACATACCTTCTCTGCCCTTCGGCATAAAGAGTGTCGAAAGCCAGTGATGATTTACCTGAACCCGAAACACCGGTTATCACCACGAGCCTGCCTCTGGGTATCTTAAGACTTATGTTTTTGAGGTTGTTTACCCTCGCACCCCTGATATCAATACTCCCCTCCATTTATCGTCTGCTTGCCTATAATTCCGGGCCGTTCGTCAAAAAAAAGTGTTAAAAGCCAAAAGTAATATTTTTCATCTTAAAAAAATTTACTTTATTTGTGTTAATAATAATCATTAAAGGAGGACTGCCTATTAAAAATCTCTGCTCTTTTTATTCTTAAAGAGTGAGTTATGAAAAAGAACCTTTCCGATTATGAACTTCTGCAGAAGTTCATAAATGGTGAGCAGTCCTGTTTCGGCGAATTAATCCATCGTCATAAAAACAAGGTTTATGCGTATATAGCAATGTATATACGCGATCAGGCTCTTGCGGAAGACATCTTCCAGGATACATTTCTTAAAGTCATTCAGTCGGTTAAGACCGGAAAATACTCCGACAACGGGAAATTTCTTTCCTGGGTGATGCGGATTGCACACAACCTTATAATTGACCATTTCCGTAAACAAAAGCAGTTGAACGTACTGCTGAACGACGATTACGAGAGCGACCTCTTCAACACAAAGTCGCTCGCCGACAGAAACGTTGAGGACAATATGGTAAGGGTGCAGATACGAAGGGATGTGCGGAAGCTCATTAACAGCCTGCCGGAAGACCAGAAGGAGGTTGTTATACTGAGGCATTATACCGGACTGAGCTTTAAGGAGATAGCTGATATTACAGGAGTAAGCATCAATACGGCCCTGGGCAGAATGCGATACGCCCTGATTAATATGAGAAAACTTATGCAGGAGAAACAGATTATTCTTAACTGATTCTCCTTCGGAAAATACAATATAACAACCGGCATACCGTTTTACAGAAAAGTAAGATGGAATTGCCTATGGATTTAACCTCTGCCCGTTTTATTTCCTATTCCGAAATTAACACAGACGATACCGACCTCTACGAGGATGCCTGGGGTATCCCGTCGGAATTCAATGATGTCTTTGCACTCCTGGAACGCGACAAAACCGTGCCCACGGTGGAATTAACAAAAAGACTTTCCGATCTTTTAGACAGGATATTGTGAATATAGTCACAATACAATGTTTTTAAGCAGATTTTTTTGTTTAATAAAAATCAAAATGATATATTTGTGATATTAAAATAATATCACAAATGAAACAGGAATTTACATTTAAACCTGCCTCCGGTTATCTGGCACTTCTGGTTGCTCTTGCTCTGCTTGGAGGCACAATTGCCGGTTTTGTCTATGAGATAATCTGGCTTGGCGTTGTTCTGCTTGTGCTGCTTCTCTTTATGCTGGCAGGTCTTACGGTTATCAACCCCAACGAATCGTGCGTTATGGTTCTGTTCGGAGCCTATAAGGGTACTGTAAAAGAGAACGGTTTCTTCTGGGTGAATCCTTTTTTTGTAAGAAAGAAGATTTCATTAAGGGCGAGGAATTTCGACAGCGAACCCATAAAGGTTAACGACAAGATCGGAAACCCGATAAAAATAGGTCTTGTGCTGGTCTGGAAGGTCGAGAACACGTTCAAGGCGGCATTTGAGGTGGATGATTACCAGCATTTCGTTCTGGTGCAAAGCGATGCTGCACTGCGAAAACTGGCCGGTCTTTATCCATACGATAATTTTGAGGACCATGAATCGGTAATAGCTCTGCGCAGCGGGGGAGAGGAGGTTAACGAGGAACTTGAAAGAGAGATACGAGAAAGGCTTCAGATTGCAGGTATTAACGTGATCGAGGCAAGAATAAATTATATTGCCTACGCGGAAGAGATCGCTAATGCAATGCTGAGGCGTCAGCAGGCTTCTGCCGTGGTTTCGGCAAGGTTTAAGATTGTTGAAGGAGCCGTTTCGATGGTGCAGATGGCACTTGAACAGCTGTCGGATAAAAAGATTGTCGACCTCGATGAAGAGAAAAAGGCTGCGATGGTAAGCAATCTGATGGTGGTGCTTTGCGCCGACAAAGATACCACGCCGGTTGTGAATGCAGGAACCTTGCATAACTGATTATGGCAGAGAAGAAGTCTTTTGTCCTGAGAATTGATCCGGAAAAATTCAAGGCTCTTGAGAAATGGGCTGCAGATGAATTTCGCAGTACAAACGGACAGATTGAGTACCTGCTCGATCAGGCACTGAAAAAAGCCGGCAGGTATAAAACTTCAGAGAAGAACGGGTGATGAGCCTTAACAAACCGGACCGGGTCCCTTATAATTAACACTGGTTCAGCAGGTAGATGGAATGGCAGGCGGCAATGCCTGCCGTTTCTGTTCTCAGTCGGCTGCTTCCCAGGTGAACCGGAATGTAGCCTTCCTGCAGTGCCGATGCAATCTCATTTAAGGTAAAATCGCCTTCCGGGCCTATCAGAAAAATTATGCTTCCTTCATTATTGTAGGCTTCCCTCACCGACTTTCTTGGATTTGACCCGTAACAATGGGCTATAAGCTTCAGATCTGCATTAAATGAGCTGATAAAGTCTGCAAAGTATTCCGGCTTGTTAATAATTGTCTTTCGTGCTTTTAGCGATTGTTTCATGGCCGAGATAATTATTCCTTCAGCACGATCCATCCTCACGGTTTTCTTTTCGGTTTTATCGCATATTACCGGAGTAATTTCGTCCACACCGATTTCCACGCATTTCTCGATCAGCCACTCAAGGCGTTCCGGATTCTTCAGAGGCGAAACGGCAAGGTGCAGGTAGTATGTGCGGGCTTGCTTATCCTCCATCGTGCCGGTTATTTTTACAACACAGGCTGCCGGGTCAGGATTTTCTATCACTGCCTCAAAAAGCCCGCCTTTCCCGTCACTAATAATTATACTGTCTGATTTCCTGTGTCTTAAAACCTTTATGCAATGACGCGATTCCCTCTCGTCAAGGATGCATTTTTCACCCGAAACATAAGGTGCATAGAAAATATTCATATCGGGCAGGTACAGATTTCGGTTTTACTGTTCTTCTACCGGTTCTTCAGAGGTCATTCTTCTGAGGAATCTTGGCAGCCTGTCTTCCACAGCAATCATATATGTATACGGCTTCCTGTTTGATGACTCGGGATGCCGCCGGTCCTTGATTTTTATTGTTGATATAAGCGTATTGTAATCGAGATTCCCTGCCTGGGTCATCAGCACTCCTCTGAAGTATGAGAAATAGTACCATGTTGAGTTATCGGCCTTCAGATAGATATCAAGCAGGTCACCCGATCTTCTTCTCTGTATCTCAATAAAACCGTCGACATATACATTTACTGCCTGGGAACCAACCAGCCCGATACCTATTTTACCCTTCGACCTGAAAGATGAGGTCAGGGGGTTCCAGTACAGTTTTACATCATTGAGGAGAAGCTCGTAAGGGTACTCCCTGGGAATATTCCTGGTTGTGCCATAGAGTCCGATTTCCTCAATTATTCTGCCGGCAGTCTGTTCTCCCAGCAGGTCCCTCATACCTTTACGGTACTGGTCGGTTGTTATGTTAACCGGGGTAAGGGCTGGAACTCTCTTTATTTCATCGCTCATCATTGCCAGCGCTTCATTTGAGAAATGGAAGTCAAAAGCAAGTGAGGCTTCAAATGTGACATTCCCTGAATCAATATTATGGATAACCTTTCCTGCTGCTTTCATCTGCAGGAAATCGAAGTTGGCTCCGAAATCAAGGTCACCTTCGCCGGAAAGAATGCAGAAATTTTTGTCGAATGTGATTATATTACCGGGAATGCTTAAATCTGCCAGTTTATCAAGGGTTGCAATCCTGTAGAAAGCTTTCTCCCTGTCATACCAGAGTACCCCCTGGGCTTTTACAATCTGTGCATCGCTCCACGATTTTCTTTCGGAAAGGAATGCAGGGTATATATGAGCCGAATCGACTGCAATAAATGAGCCCGAATAGACAGGGTTGTCATTAATATCCCTCGGCTTGTCACCATAAGGTATCATTACTGTCTTCGGGTCGATGGCCGCCTTGAATTTTACATTGTAACTTTTCAGGTTGCAGTTATGCACAATCCCTGCGGCGCCTGTAAATGTAAGGTTCTCGTTAAGGGCCGAAAGCTGCACATCGCCTGTAAATGTGAATGCCGGACTAAGCCTGAAATTCTGATTTACAGGAATATAGCCATCAGCCATTGTCACTGCCTTCTCGGTTGTGATTTTCGGGAAATTTATCTCCTGCTTCTCGTTATTCTCGTCAATATAGTCATAGACTGCACTGCCGTTGTATGAGTTCCTGTTTTCGATGTTTATTGATGCCGAGTGCAGAATATGTCTGTTGTTGACAGCTAATACTGCATTCTGCAGGGGCCTTATCCTTGCGCCTCTTTCTATAATTACCTTTCCGCTTTCAGGCTGAATGAGTGCATCGGCTATATGAATGTAGTTTGTATTTTCAGCCTCCACAATTTCCTGGTTCATAATATAGCGGCCCTTCTTTGAGGCAAAGGTTATAGTGTCTTTAATTATATTGGTGGCAAAGAATGTGGGAGTTTCAAGGTTGTTGAGGTCCACTTTCAGTAACTCTTCAGGCTTAAGCAGCGATTCATTGGCTTTTCCTCTCTGTTCCATTCCCAGAATTCTTTCTTTCATATCATATTCAAAATCAGTCATTTTACAGATATACTGTATTTCAGGGAATTTCACCAGGGAACTGCCTGCATTAAGGCTGAACCTTGATCTGGAGGCTTTAAAGTCGATGGTTGTGTTTACATTTTCAGCAATAAAGGAAAAGTTACCTCCTCCGCGGGGAGAGATGAGATTATAATCGGCTGTATCGGAGTGTATGGTGTAGGAAGTGAAATTAAATTTATCTGAAACTATTCTGGAGTCTGTGTACTCAATATTTCCTGAGCCCTCCAGGGCTTCAGGAGTAAGCTTTACAGAACCATCCAGTCTTGTTCCGTTTCCAAACATATCGAATTTTTCACCGGTCCTGTTGAAGGCAAACCATTCGTCTTTCTCCGGGAGCCATTTAATTTTTACGTTGCGGCTTCCCAGTTCCGGATAAATTCCCGATGCATCAGGGGAAATTGTAAAGCGTTGTGCGTCAGTTATCATTGAATCGGGGAAGAATCTGTACACCTCAGACTGTGTTTCGGAGGTAAGCCTCCGGAGTGTGCCTGAGCCCTCAAGGCCCTTGTTGCTCATTGTTAATAAATTAAACAGCTGGCCTTTCCCGCCGTACAGACCAATTCCGTTTTCTGGAATATTCATGGTAAAGCCAAGAGAGTTGTCGGGCTGAATTATGAGGTACTGTCTTGTAGGTTCAAGAATATTACCCGCATAAAAAGTGCCCGGCAGGCTCATCATATCATTTGTATAGTGATCTATGTTCTCGTATGAGAAGGGATCTATCCTGAAATAAACGTCCTGCTTTTTATAGATGTTCTCAAGGTTTGGCAGTTTGTCGAAGAAGATATATGAGTAGGTTGTTGCGTTTATGATCGGATACTGAGCCAGGCTTCTGAGACCCGACTTATTATTCGGGTGGTCAATATAGAGTTCTGCTGTGGTAAGCTGTATCAGATTATCGATTGGCTCCACTACAGGTCTTCCCATATTATCTCTTCGTTCCGTTTCCACGGCTATCATTATAGAATCAATTTTCTGGAGCCTGATCTTAAAGGTGTCGTAGCTGAAGCTGAACTCATGTCCGAAAATGGTAAAGAGTCCGGCCTCTACAACACCGTCAAAGAAAATATCCCTGTTTTTTCCGACCACTATTCTGTTTTTATAGGGATAGATAGCCACCTGCTGGGAATCACTGAGGAATACTCCGGGAACGCCGTTAACTGTAAGCCGGTAATTGTTCATGTCGAGTATTGCGTTATCATCCGGGGCATTAACCTCGCTTGTGAATGTAATAACATCATAGTCTTTTTTCCTTGCATAAGATGCTATGTAGTCATCCACTTTTTTCTTGATGGTCACCTCATTGTTAACCCTGTCGTAGAAAAGAAAGCCTCTGTTGGCAAGGTCCATGCACATTCCGGCAACCGATTCGGCAGGCAGTTTCAGCCATCCGGCAAAGTCATTCACCGGGAAAGTTTCCGAATAGTACCAGTTGGCAAATTGCCTGAGTCTGTTCAGGGGATGGTACTCGTCGATGCCGGCAAGACGTTCAAAGTAATTTGCATTAAAGAAGGAGAGGGATTCAAATCTGGCCTGCCCGAGTGAGGCTCCTCTGGCCCTTGAGAGTGTGATTTTCGATTCATTCATTTTCCAGTTGAGACTCTCAAAGTACATATCGAGCCCGTGAAATGAGTCAAACCACGGGCTTTTGGAAACGGGATTATTGTTTCTGAAGAGATTTACTTCCCTTGTGTCGGCGTTATATGAGAAACCAATACTCGAGTGAAAAAGGGAATCTTTATCCAGGTAAAGGGTTGCGGATGATTCCTGGGTGTTGATACCTGATTTTGAAAGGATGCACGCGTTTGTGGTCATTTTCAGGTATAGAGTGTCATTTCTGAAGATTGTGACTTTGGCCGGTGTGAAAACATCGCCGGTTCCGAGAAGTGTGTTCCCTTCCAGCTTCAGCCCGCCCTCATAATTTACATCCTTAAATATGTTTTTAATGGAGAAACTCTTTGCATAAGTCTCAAACTGAGGGTAAAGGACCCTGTTAGCCGATTTGTAGGCTGCCTGGTCGGTCAGTATTCCGTATTCGGGATTGGCAAAGAAGGATTTATGTGTAAGTCTGGCCGAATCTATAGTGAAAGCCGCACGTGAGAAATTCAGAGAAAAATTTTCGGCTTCTGCGAATACCTCGTCTTTCTTATAACCTGCCTTCTCAAAATAAACGGTTCCCCTCGAACCCCTGAATGTAAGTATTTCAGGGTAAAATTTTCCGTCAACATTCTGGATTTCAGTACTGTCTTTCTGAGAAAAAGCTTTAAGCACCCCGTTTCTCACATTTATGCAGAAAGCGGTATCGAACTCAAAGGCAACATCATTTCCGTCAATCTTCCACTTAATATTTCCCGATTCTGATGCGACGCGCGCAGAAATAAATGAATTTGTAATTCTGAAAAACCTGTCCAGCACATCGTTGGGAATATGCTGTTTTTTAATCATGTCGGCCAGACCCTTCAGCCATGTATTGAAATAGCCCTGGTTTCCTCTGTAATCGAGGAGGGCCGACAGAGCCTGCAGGTAATCAAGGAAATGGGGGGTTGCCCTGAGGTTACGCGCCGCAAGCATTGAACTTATCTCCATTATGCTGCGCGAAAGGTCTGCATTAAAGGCAGAGCTGTCCCATTCTGCCTTAAAGGCGTTCAGAACTGACAGCTGGCCGGCGTTTAGATTAGGCCCCATGTAGGCCGTCAGTTCCTGCGTGAATTTTTCCTTTTCGCCTGAAAAGCTTTTTCTTGTCTGTGAAATTACCGGCAGGCAAATGAATGCCGTAACAAGGAAGGCAATGATTGTTTTTCTGGGCATAACACTATATTAATTACCTGAAAACCTTGTTTATCAAACGAATATATAAAAATACAGACTCTCTGTCTTAATATCCGCTGCCACCGGTAAAGTTATAAACCGGCGGGTGGAATTAATGAACAGCCTCTGCGATGGCGCAGAATTCATCCTTCTTCAGCGAAGCCCCTCCTATGAGACCGCCGTCCACATCAGGCATACTGAAGAGTTCTGCTGCATTTGAGGCTTTACAGCTACCCCCGTATAATATTGTGGTTTCCTCCGCAATCTTTCTTCCATATCCGGCTTCGAGGTTTTCTCTTATAAAACGGTGCATCTCCTGGGCCTGAGCGGGTGAGGCAGTCAGCCCTGTTCCGATTGCCCAGACAGGTTCGTAGGCAATAACAATATTCTTCATCTGCTCCTCTGTCAGATTGAAGAGTCCGTCGGTAAGCTGTCTTTTTACAACCTCAAAATGTATTTCTTTTTCTCTTTCAGCCAGTACTTCCCCGCAGCAGAAAATAACTTTCAGTCCCCTGGCCAGGGCAGTTTTGGTTTTCCTGTTAAGCAGCGAATCATCCTCTCCGAAGTAGGTTCTTCTTTCCGAATGCCCTATTATAACATATTCTGCCCCGGTACTCTTTATCATCCCGGCTGATATCTCACCTGTGTAGGCACCTGACTCTTCCTGGTGGCAGTTCTGTGCACCATATTTAATAATGCTTCCTTTCAGGATGTTTTGCAGCGAAGCAAGATGTATGAAAGGAGAGCAGATTATAACCTCACAAACGGGAACCTTGTTTTTAAAATAATCCCTTATTCCTTCAGCCAGAGCTATACCTGTGCTGTAATCCATGTTCATTTTCCAGTTGCCTGCAACGATTTTTTTTCTCATGACAAATAGTTTAACGTATTTTTATTTTAACATATTATTTATGTCGGCTGGCAGGCCGGCCCACGACCACTTGCCTGCCACGGTACCGTTTTTCAGAAGAATATAACCGGGGTTGGATCTTACCATTGTTTTAAGCGTAACTTCGTCAGCAATGCAAAAAACAAGACCGTTCTGATAATCTTTTAATTTGTCGGAGCCCGTGGATGTGAGTATATAAAACTCCATGCCGGCTTCGGCAAATCTCCTGCCGGTTGCAAAGCCTTTCTCAAGTTTCCGGGGATCAGCTTTTTCGAGCTTATGGGATATCATCAAAAGGGTGTAACCGCTGTTATTAAGTACATGATCGGTTATATTGTTCCCGTCAATGGTGGTGACTGAGAAATCATGAATGGGTGGTTCATAGCCTTTTTTAATCATAACAGATTTCTGGTCAATAAATTTCCATGCAGTATCGCCTTCAGGATAGTTGTCGAGAGTGAACTCTTTCCTTATTCCGTCCTTTTCGTAGATAAATGTTGTCCTGAAGACAGGGGCAGGTGCGCCTTCGGGAATTACCATAAGCTTCCTGATATTATTCCCCTTTTTGTAGGGAAGGAAATCAATGACGGGAAGATATACAAGGTTGTACAAAGTGAATAAAACGAAAATGAGAGAGACAGCCGAAATGATAAGCCAGCTTCTTCCGGACCGGATATACTCTGAAGGTTTCTGTTTCCGGGTGATCAGAATAATAACAAAAAAAGATAAAACCACATTTTTCCCGAATGTCTCCCAGTTTGTGAGCTTTACAGCATCTCCGAAACAACCGCAGTCGCTGACAGGATTCAGAACAGCAAGCACAAGAGTAAGGGGTGTAAATACCGCCATAAGGGCAGCCACTGCGGCAAGTCCCTCGCGGTATCTTATTCCCGAAAGAAGCGCAAAACCTGAAATGAATTCGGCAAGGCATAGAATGAAAGCCAGAGGCATGCTTAAGGGTATCAGGAAATCAAGTCCGAATGCCGTAAAATAATCGGTGAACTTTATGGCAGAACCTGTTGGATCAATAGCCTTTACGGTACCTGAAAAGACGAAAACGGCCCCAGTCAGCAGGCGTGCTATCAGATATAATACTCTCATTCAAGGAGTCTTTTTCTGTTCAAAAGGTCCAGTATTAGTTCAAAAACCCTGTTGGGATTCAGAATGTTGCCGTCAGCGTCAGAACAGTTAATCACTTCAAGCGATGGATCTGAAACGGCCACCCTCAGATACATATCCCTTACACGTTTCTGGAAGTTTATGTTGCTTTCGTGTATGTCCGCTTTTCCGTTAAGATATTTCCTGTCGTCTCCGTCTCGTCCCGATGAAAGTTTGTTCCGGATGAAGGGCAGCGGCATGTCTAGGAATATATTGACAGATGGCCGCGGAATCCCGAAATGCTCAAATTCGAGTTTCAGGATCCATTCTTTCAGTTCATCCTGCTTATCTGTATCATCAAATTTCGCACACTGATAGGCAATATTTGAATAGGTGTACCGGTCGAGCAGCACCACCCTTCCTTCATCAAACCATTTCCGGATAAGTTCCGAAGCGTCCTTTCTGTCTCCGGCATAAAGCATCGCTACAAGGTATGGGTCAACCTCATTAAGCGAACCAAATTCTCCTCTCAGGAACCGGGCAATAAGCTCGCCGAACCAAGGAGCATCCGTTCTCGGGAAATGAAGATATTCGTATGAAAAACCTGATTTTTCCAGGTGACTGCCCAGTAATTTTATCTGAGTCGATTTGCCCGAACCGTCAAGTCCTTCAATTACAAATAACCTCATGCCTGTTTTGTTCCGGTGTAAAAGTAATAATGCATGGCAAAAGTAAGAATATCAAATTGAATTTTCGCTATCAGGCCGATGAATGCAGACCCGAAAAGGAAGTAATGTAAATCATTAACCATTTTGTTTATCTTTGAATGTTTGAAATGTTTCGGAAACCTCTGTATATAAACGTTAAGGGCCGGCTGATTGATTTTGACCGCCCGAGGGTAATGGGTGTGATAAATGTCACACCGGACTCGTTTTATGCCGACAGCAGAAAAATGAACCCGGCTCATATACTAAATTCTGTGGGGGAAATGCTGAAATCGGGTGCCGACTTCATCGATGTGGGAGGGTTTTCATCGCGGCCGGGAGCAGCAGAGATTCCTCCGGATGAGGAAAGGAAAAGGGTGCTTCCCGCCGTAAGGCTTATTTCGGAGAATTTCCCGGAAGCAATAATATCAGTTGATACATTCAGGTCGGAAATTGCAGGTGAAGCTGTTGCTTCTTGTGGCGCACATATTATTAACGACATCTCGGGAGGTGAACTTGACCCTCAGATGTTCAGCGTTGTCAGGGAATTTAATGTGCCTTATATTCTTATGCACATGCAGGGAACTCCTTCAACTATGCAGAATAACCCCGTATATGATGATGTGGTGGCAGACATACTGATGTGGATGGGCGTCAGAATTAATGCTCTGAGGACAGCGGGGATTAAGGATATAATTATTGATCCGGGGTTTGGATTCGGAAAAACTGCGGAACATAATTTTGAAATTCTGCGCAGGCTGGAAGAATTTTCAATAACCGGATTGCCGTTGATGGTCGGACTTTCCCGTAAATCAATGATCTGGAAGACACTCGGATTTTCACCCGCTGAAGCTCTTAACGGTACCACAGTCCTGAATACTGTGGCTTTGCTCAAAGGTGCAGATATCCTGAGGGTTCACGATGTAAGGGAGGCAGTTGAAGCCTGTCGGCTCGTTAGCAGGGTAAACAACAGGCCGAGAAAAGAATATTTCTGAAAATGTTAATTTGAAGAATGCCGTTCAGTATTACCATATTTGATGTTGTTGATATATTTCTGGTTGCCTTTCTGCTTTACCAGCTTTACAGGATAATCAGAGGTACCCCCGCCATGAGTATCTTTGTGGCGGTATTTATTTTTTATCTTTTCTGGCTGCTCGTGAAAGTGCTTAATCTCGAACTTATGAGCACTCTGCTTGGCCAGGTCATCGGAGTGGGCCTTATAGCTCTGATTGTGGTCTTTCAGCAGGAGATCAGGAGGTTCCTTATAGCCACAGGGAACAGGTATGTAAAAAATGAATTTCTCCGGAAACTGAATATTCTTTCCTTTAATAACGGAAGTAAGGATAATCCGCGGAACGCTGAAGAAATTATCAGAGCCGTGGAGGCAATGTCGGTTAAGAAGACCGGAGCCCTAATCGTAATTGGCCGGACAAGCTCTCTCGAACCATGGTCGGAAGGAGGCGAAAAAATTAATGCCGTTATCAGCTCCGGGCTGATTGAAACAATATTTTACAAAAACACTCCTCTGCACGACGGTGCAATACTTATTCATAACGGACGGATTCTCTCCGCCCGCTGCCCTCTGCCGATAACTGACCAGACAAACATTTCGCCGGCATACGGGATGCGCCACAGGGCTGCAATAGGTATGTCGGAAAGCTCCGATGCGCTTGTTATTGTCGTTTCTGAAGAGACAGGGGAGATAAGCGTGGCGGATAACGGAGTACTTTATTCCAATATTTCCACCGGTGAACTGAGAAGGAGACTTGCCCGTGAAAAAATCTGAAAGCAGGATCTGTTATTTTACCTTAAGAAAGGAGATAACATAACCTTTTCCCTTTTCAGCGGGAGTATTTTATTGCAAGCTTCACTACCCTGTCGTATACGAACCAGCACGCATCTTCACACTGGGATTTCTCATATCTCAACCGGGGATAAGCGCTGTCAACTGCCACGTAAGTGTTTCCATGATTATCTGTGTATGTTGCAGTTAACGTGTACTTTTTGTTAAGAGTGACATTGGTTTCCCAGCTTCTGCCGGGTATATAATAGGTTCCGAGAAGATTATTATCCTCCAGTTTTCCTTCATAAATTCTGACCACTGCCGAAGGTGTCAACCCTCCGCCGATTCCCGGGTCGAGTTTAACCAGTAATGTGGCATATTCAGGCTCCTGGCTTACACAGTCGCGGCAGTCGATGAAGAATGGATTTTCGTCGCAGGAGAAAATAATCGTTATAAGCAATATCAATATGTTCTTCACTCTGTGCATAATATTCAATACCACTTAATTATTTTACCGGGAGCCCTCAACCGGTTGAAATAAATATTGTATCCGGCACTTATCCTCAGCCAGACAGGGCCAACCCTGTAGAAAGGCGTTTTAATATATTCAAATTCCGCTCTGATGGTAAGTTTATCATTTGTCCGGTTAATGCCGGCTGCAGGTATGATTTTAAGATTTTTACCCGGGGCAAGATATGTACCCTTCAGCTTATCCGGCATATACCATCCTGCGGATAGAGAAAACCCAAGGTTCCAGTTACCGCCCGTTATATTGTCAGTTACGGGGATATTTAAAAAATACCCGGCATAAGCCAGTGAGCTTTTATCGAGGTACTGGTAATACAGATCCTCTGCCTTTTTCATAAGCACCCTTGTGTAGCCCGGTTTAAAATCGTAACCCATCAGTATTCCTGATTTTCCCGAGAAATTTGCAAGGTGCATTGCGAAACCGGCAGAATAATCATGAAAAACTGCCCTTGTCCCGGCATAAAGACTGACCTGATTAAACCCTTTAATCGTTACGGGAGTAATGCCATTGTCTGCCAGCAGCTCTGCCATTTCATTTCTGCCGTACGAAAGCGCTACGGAATACGGATTAACAGCGTTATTACCGTTATTCACCCATTTATCCCCTTTCCTGAGGAGATATTTAACCGCCTCGGCATGGTCTGATTTGGTTGCAAGGTCCAGAGCATCATAATTATAATTGTTTTTTTCATAGATATTCACAAATCGCCTTATGAGGAGATCCATCACCAGAGTATCGCCATTCTGTGCGGCTATCATTAAAGGTGTAAAGCCGTTGTCGTCCTTGTCTGACGGATTTGCTCCGTGCTGCATCAGGAGGTCGGCAATATTTGCATTTCCAGCCCATATTGCCGCCATCAGCGGTGTCGTTCCGTCATAGTCCTTAACATATACGGCTGCATCGTAGTAAAGAAGCAGGTCGGCGAGTTCAAAAAAACCATAAGCTGATGCATAATGAAGAGGAGTGGCCCCAAACCTGTCAGTCATATTGACGTCAGCTCCATACCTGGCAAGTAATTCAGCCACCTGAATGTAATTTTTCTTTGCAGCTATATGAAGAGGAGTTTCTGAATAATTCGAAAGTATATCCGGATCAGCGCCTGATTCAAGGAGAATTTTAACAACCTCTGTCCTGTTGTTCCCTGCGGCAAAGTGAAGTGCCCTGACATCTTCATTAGTTGAAGCCTCAACGTCTGCCCCGTGGTCAATAAGCCATCTGACAATATAGGAGTTGCCGTTTGCAGAAGCGGTCATAAGACTGAAATTAATCTGGGATTCCGCGTCATAACTCCTGAGGAGTTCATAATACTTCATGGTGTCTGCTTCATTGGTCTCTTTTCCCTGAGGAAAAACCTGAAACATAACTCCCAGAAATATAAATATTACTGCAAACCTTTTCATTCGGTTGTTTACCTGACAGGCTAAACACAAAGTTATTATTTTAGTTCAATTTCAGATGGATGGAAATTTTCTATTTTTGCGGAATAAATTCGGGTTGTGAGGCGGCTGGCTAAAATATTATTCATACTCGTCCTTGTCTTTATCGGCGGTTTCGGCCCTGAAGCCACGGAAAGGAGCACCAGCGTTGCAGATATGTTGGTACCGGCAAACCTGAGGCTTACCAACGAAATGTCGGAAATTCACGAGTTTGAAGGCTTTGAAAGAGTGATGAAATATTTCCTGAAGCGGTGGGATATTGTAGGCGCATCTGTGGCTGTGGCGAAGGAAGGAAAGCTGATATATGCCAAAGGGTTTGGTTATACCGACAGTACTCTGCATCAGCCTGTTGAGCCTTATCACAGGTTCCGCATAGCAAGCATCTCAAAACTCATTACCGCCGTTGCAATCATGAAGCTGAATGAGGAGGGTAAACTTTCGGTAAATGACAGGGTTTTCGGGGTTGACGGGATACTGAACGACCCGTTTTACGCCAACCCTAAAGATAAAAGGGTTTACGGCATAACCGTAGCCCATCTTCTTTCGCATGAAGGCGGGTGGACCACCAGGTGGGGCGACCAGATGTTTATGCCACATATTGTGGCCGCATCTCTGGGTGTCTCCCTGCCGGTCGATACCAAAAGTATTGTGAGATTTGCCCTGAACCGGAACCTCCATTTTACTCCGGGTACGGGACGTTCATATTCCAATCTTGGCTATGCAATACTGGGTTTGGTAATTGAGAAAGTTACCGGAATGCCATATTCTGAGTATTGCAGAAAGTATATTCTTGAACCATGCGGCATTTACGATATGATGCTTGCGAAAAACATGCCTGAAAATAAAGCACCGTGGGAAGTTTCATATTACGAACCTCCCGATGCTGTTATGAAACCATCCGTTTACGGAACCGGCGATACTCTTCATGCTTCTTATGGAGGTAATGACATAGAAGCTCTTGGTGCCGCCGGTGCATGGATTGCAACAACACCCGACCTGGTTAAATTTGTCCTGAAAATTGACGGTGCAGACGATGTGAAAGATATTCTCAGTGAAGAATCAGTCGACTTTATGACCAATTCCGCCAGGGGCTACGCACCCGTGGGCTGGAAAGCAACCGTAGGCAACGGTACATGGTGGAGAACAGGCTCTTTTCCGGGTACGGCAGGAATGCTTAAAAAAGAACCTGACGGGACCGTCTGGGCAATACTGCTTAATACCAGTTCGTGGAACGGTCCGGAAATCTCAACTGAAATCAGTTATTATATGGCCAGAGCCCTGGCACAGGTAAGAAAGTGGCCCGACCGCGATCTTTTTGCTTCACAGATCCAGGCGCCTCTCTCCGTCGATCTGAACTCAAATTAACACCTGAGGGAATGTGTTTTTCCGTTAACTTAAATCTTGTAAAGGAAGAACTGGAGACCCGTTACGGGGCAAAACTGATTGACCCCGACAAATACCGTCCCAGTTATTATTACCATGCATTCTCTCTTCCTCAGATGCCCGTGATGGGTGCACTTAACCGAAACTCAATCTCCCTTATGACCTGGGGTCTCATTCCCTCATGGATAAAAGGTGAAGAGAACGCCGGCGAAATAAGAATGAAAACTTTCAATGCAAGGGCCGAGAGCATAGACAGCAAACCATCATTTTCGGGGTCATTTCTTACCGGAAGGTGCATTATACCTGTAAAAGGATTCTATGAATGGCAGCATGCCGGCACAAAAAAAATACCGTGGTACATTTACCGGGCCGATAATGATATAATGTCTCTGGCGGGTCTTTGGTCGGAATGGATTAACCGCGATACCGGCGAAGCGCTGAAAACATTTACCGTTATTACAACCAGCGCCAATAAAATGATGGAGGTTATCCATAACTCAAAGAAAAGAATGCCTGTGATACTTGAGAGAGAAAGGGAAGATGAATGGCTCGACAGGAACACGGATAAGAAAAAACTCCTTAAGTTACTCTCTCCATCTGACGAAAAAGTCCTGGATGCTTATACAATAAACCCTCTCATAAGCAGGAAGGATGCTGATAAAAATCATCCCGACATTATTAAACCCTTTGATTACAATAGTCAGAACAGCCTGTTTTGATTATTCCCTATTCCCTGGCGGCCTGCGGAACAAAAAGGTAGGTAATTGTTCCTGCCAGGTTTCTGGTTGTCCGGGCATCGGGACTGAACCTTGAGGCCATTGAAGAGGAGAGGGCCGCTTCGGTGAGACATGGGTCGGTTGTTGTGCTTTCTCCTGCAACAACCGAAGCTTTTTCAACAAGCCCTCTGGGGGTAACCTCGATTGCAACAGTCACTTTTCCGCCCCCTTCACATTTGTAAACGGGAATACTGAGATAAGCATGGACTCTTCCGGGCAGGTTGTAATATATCCTGGTTGGTCCGCTGTACTTTGCCGCCATCTCATTCGCCTCATTATTTCCGGTTTCTTCGGCAGTTTTAACCTGATCTTTCAAAAGGTCCACACCTTCCTGCTGCCTTTCTGCTTTAAGACGTTTCTGCTCGTCAATGTAATTGTCCTGGCCAAGCTGACCGCTTTTAATCATTTCTTCCTTAACCTTGTCGATGTAATCTTCCGGATTGATAGTGGGATCGGGCCTTGCAGCAAGGTTTCTTGCTATATTAAGCATTTCCCTGTCGTCGGCCAGAACATTTTCCAGACCGCTTCCTGCGGATGGTGCCGTCCTGCCGCCGCCGGGTGTCTCATCCATCAATTCCTTTTCCTGAAGGATAACCTCATATTCACGGGAAACTCTTTTTATATCGAGCGATCCGATCTTTACACTCATAAAAATAACCCCGGCTGTAAGGTGAACTATAAGCGCCCCAAGCAATCCTGCCAATCTTTCTCTCTTCATAGCCATACCGTGCGAATTTATAAATTATTACTTTTGGCGCTTACAGTCGATTGATTTAAACGCGCAGGATGCCGGTTGATATTTTTATAAAACAGATTGCCATACTGGCTCTGGTGGCTATGGCGGGGGTGATAGGATCATGGACCAGGGTTATTACCACTGAGGTAAAGGATTTTGTTGCAAGGCTGATATTCAACATTACCCTGCCGGCAATGTTATTCGGAAATTTCAGCACCCTGGAACTCACTCCCAGGCTGTTATCCAACAGCTTCCAGATATTGGGCCTTGCAGCTTTTGTCCTTGCCTTTATGCTTGCAGTGGGATGGATTACCTCATCGTTTATTGGAATCAGCGAGGATGATAAGCCTGTTTTCCGGCTCCATAGTATGCTTGGGAATACCATCTACCTGGGTTTCCCGGTGATCTTCACAATATTCGGAAGAGAAGGCCTTCTTTACGCAAGCCTTTTTACGCTTGTGTCAAATATTTCGATGTGGATAATAGGGGTAATGATCCTTACAAACGGTAAAAAAATGCCGGTCAGGGAAAGAGTCATGCACATCCTGAACCCCAATACCATTGCCATCGTGGCAGGATTTATTCTATTCCTGTCCGGCGTAAAACTTCCGGGAGTTTTAAAGGATGCTGTTACCGGACTGGGGAGCACTACAACTTATCTTTCGATGATTTATATAGGAGCGGTTTTATGGTATGCGGGCGTAAAAACGTTTATCGGAAAGAGGAGCATCTATATTCTTGCACTGAACAGGCTGCTCCTGGTACCGCTGATGCTTATAGCTTTCTTTTACCTTCTTGTTAACAATACTCCGATAAAGTTTGACACCCTGGTACTTTCGGTAGTGATTCTCGAAGCTGCCATGCCCTGTATGGTTAACGTGGTAATAATGGTGAAAATACTCGGGAAAAATGATACCCTTGCCGTTGCCAACGTTTTTGTGACAACACTGTTAAGTATCATCACAATGCCGCTTATCCTTATATGCCTTGGTTTCTTAACCGGATAGAAGGAATGATTCAGCAATCAGTTAGTAATATCTTTGCCATGAAAAATAACTCTTTAATAGGGCCTCTTTCTGAAAGGTGGAGCCCATATTCGTTTTCTCCGGAACCTGTTGAGCCGGAGAAGCTTATCAGTATTTTTGAAGCTGCCCGCAGGGCCCCTTCTTCAATGAACGAGCAGCCCTGGCTTTTCATTTTTACAGACAGGTCTGAGCCGGAGGTTTTCGGAAAATATGTTGATTTTCTTTATGACGGCAATAAGGCGTGGGCAGTATATGCCCCAGTGCTTATCGTCATTCTTGCCAGGGTGAATTTTCTGAGAAACGGCAAGCCAAACCGTCATGCCTTCTATGATACCGGTATGGCAGTTGCCAATCTGCTTGCACAGGCGACGGCAGAAGGGCTTTATGCTCACCAGATGGGCGGATTTTACCCCGAAAGGGTGAAGACCGGCCTTGGACTTGATGATAGTGTAGAGCCTGTGGCCATGATGGCGCTTGGTTACAAAGGCGACGGAAGCGGGCTCAGTGAAGAGCTAAGAGACCGGGATAAAGTACGCCGGCCAAGAAAAAACCTTTCGGAATTTGTTTTCCGGGGAGTGCCGGGTATACCCGCATTCGGGGAGGATCAGAAATAAGCGGCAAGCCTGAAGTTAAGACTTCTCCCGGTAAGATAGTCAGGAATGGCGTACTGCCTGGATGTGCCGCTGTAGTTGTTTACCGTCTTTACCCAGAAATAAGATACTGTATTGCTTATATCCAGCAGATTGAACACCTCAATCCCTGCAACAATTTCCCTGAAGATAAAAGTTCGTCCCGCTACTGAGAAACGTGGCTTTCTGAACACCCTTGTCATGCCCAGATCGACTCTCCTGTAAGGGGGCATCCGGTGAAACTGGTCGTACCTGCTGTTGAAAGGGGAGGTGACAGGAAGACCTGTTGCAAAAGAGATATTTACATGGGCACGGTATGCCGGATTACCCGGCAGATAATCCTGAAAATATATATTGAGAATTACCGTCTGCTCAGAGGGCGACGGAAACATCCTTTCGAGTGAGCCGGGAATGCGGAGTTTTGAGTCCATTACTGAAAGGCTGAACCACGATTCAGCTCCTTCAACAAATTCACCGTTGAGCCTGAGTTCAATGCCCCTGCTGAAACCGGAGGCACTGTTTACACCGTCATAAATTATCCTGACATTATCCAGACGGTATGGAATTATATCTGAAAGGATCTTGTTATAGACCTCTGCAGTGAATTTAAAAGGACGATCTCCGGCCCTGAAGCTGTGAGACATACCTGCTACCGTGTGAAAAGATTTCTGAGATCTGATAAGGGTATTTATGTTACCGTCGGGATAACGCATCTCCCTGTGGAAGGGAGGCTGGTAATAGAAACCGGATGCCAGCCAGAGTGAGTATTTATCTCTGAAATCAATTTTAAAAGAGAGTCGTGGAGAGGCAAGGATTTCGCCGGTGAAATTGTTATAGGTCCCTCTGAGACCTGCCGTAGCAATATATTTTCTTACAGTGTTGCCATATCTCAATTCTGCTTCTGAAAATGCTTCAGTTATCCATCGGACAACGTTGTTTCGGGCAGAAATAAAAGAACTCATAATTAATTCTTCCCCCTTATTGTACGGAACTGAAAAACCGGCTGAGTCAACCATTTTCCACTCCCTGATATTGTCCCTTATATTTTCTCTCCGGCTTTTTAATCCCCATTTAAGAACAAGATTCGGTACGTTCAGTGTGCCGGAATAACCTGCCGAAAAAACATTTGCGCCAAGAGTGTTTCTGGCATGCGAAAGAAAACTTCCGGTACCGATATTCATAAGCGTGTCGGTGAAATTCTCCGACCCGGTGTTTTTATCGAGCACGTTAAGGCTGTAATATCCCCTGATGTCAAATTTCTCTCTTTCGGAAGCCCCGAACCACGAAACGATAAACTTATGTGAAGCACTGCCCGGATTGTAATTCCACGTCAGTGCTGCATTCCTGCTTTCGTATCTGTTCCGCTCCCTTCCTTCAAAAAGTACAAAAAGCCTGTATGCTTCAGCCTCGGTGCCGAAACGGCTTTCCCTGCTGCCTGGCAGGAAATTGTATATGTTTGAGGCATTCGAACCGAGCAGTGACAGTTCCGATGCGGTACCGGTTTTTATTGACAAAACACCTTGCATATCAATAAACACAGGTTCATAGTCGCCTTTCGAGTCAAGGCTGTTCAGCATGAGCCTGCTCGATTTGTACCTTACTCCGCCAATGAACGAAATCTTCCTGTTTCGGGACAAGCCTTCCAGATGAGCTGAATTGTAAAGCAGTCCGGCTGATACTGAGCCCCTGTTTTCGGAAGGTTTCCTGTATCTGATATCAAGGACCGATGACATTTTATCGCCGTAACATGCGCTGAACCCACCAGGGGAAAACAGAACCGATTCGACAAGGTCGGGATTGATAAAGCTGAGCCCTTCCTGCTGTCCGGATCTTATCAGAAAAGGCCTGTAAATCTCAATGCCGTTGACATATACAAGATTCTCATCATAATTACCGCCCCTGACCGAGTAACTGCTTGTCATCTCGTTATTTGAGGCTACTCCCGGAAGAGTCCTTATCATTGCTTCAACACTGTAAGTTGGCGTCGGCATGAAGATGAACTCCTTAATCGGTACGCTTACCATTACGGCTCCGGTCTTCTCCGTTACAGCCGTGACCATTATCTCATTAAGGGTCACAGCTTTCTCATTAAGGACTATTTCGCCCGTACTGTAATCTTTATCGCATACTATCGTGATCCTGAGAGGTTCATAGCCGGTAAGGGTAAAATTAATAATACGCGATGCAGCATCGCGCGGGAGTTTTAATACAAAAACCCCTGTTGAGTCCGAGTATGTGCCGGTCTTAGGGGTTTCACACGTAACAGCAACATTTTCAAGCGGCTTTCCTGAACTTTCCCGTACGGTTCCTCTGATCTGAATGTAAACTCCCTCCTGTGTATAGGACTCCACGGAAAAAGACAGGGCAATGAGTGTCAGAAATGTTATTTTTCGCAGAGGGATCATCTAATCCTTGCATCATTTTTTCGGTCTCTTCTTGCTTTTTTGCTGGGACTTTTCATTTTTAAGAAGCCCTTCCTTAACCCCGCTGAAAAATTTTGCCCATGCAAAAGGGTTAAGGAGGTTGTTGTAAGGAGCCTGGTTTCTTGTCATCGTGGCGTTAGTCTGCTGTTGCATGGCCATTCTGAAGCCGGCTTCAGGAGTGGTGGTCATCTCCATGTTTTCGAGGCTCCTCTGAATGTAGGCCAGGTTTTCGTACATATATTGTACCTCCGGTTTTGTACGCGGAAGCGTCGAGAGAAACTCTCTTTTGAATTCGTCATAGTTGCGCCACGGGAATATTGTGATGCCTTCTATCGATATGGTATCGGATACGAGCTTTATATCCCTCTTGTAGATTTTTTCGTCAAAATCTTCAGGTATGCTGTAAATGTAGCGTTTATAACCCAATGCACTGATGAGGATTGTGTCGCCCGGCACGGACACTATTGAATAAATCCCCGTCATTTCACTGGTTGTTCCGCGATTGAGTTTTCTGGAAATCACGGAAGCATTATGTACCGGCCTGTTATTATCGTCGGTTATAAAGCCTGTTGCCTGTACCAGCCTGTTAATACCCGGGACCTGGGATTTTAATGGCGTCAGTATGACCAGAAATATTATTACTGTATTAAGAATTCTTTTCAATCCCTTTTTTCCAATAAACGCATAAATCCTTCAAAGAGTTTGTAAAGTAAACACAAATGATCCTAATCAGGAAAAATTTAACTAAAATTTAATAGTCTCCGTTCCTCTGTTTCCGCCACAGATGATAAAAATCTTTTTCCGGTAGTTCTGATTTTATTATAATTACAAAACCTTATTTTGGTTTATTCAACAGCCTAATAATTTTTCCGTTATGCAAAAATATATTTTACTGGGTGATGAGGCTATTGCAAGGGCAGGTGTTGATGCAGGGATTAGTGGCATGTATGCCTATCCTGGTACTCCGTCTACCGAGATAATGGAGTATGTTCAGTTGCTCAAAAACAAGGGAGAGGTAAGTATTAGCTGCGAATGGTCGGCAAATGAAAAGAGTGCCCTTGAGACGGCTCTTGGTATGTCCTATACCGGCAAGAGGGCCATGGCGGCCATGAAACATGTCGGATTAAATGTTGCTGCGGATGCATTCATCAATTCGGCCATTACCGGCGTTAACGGCGGGCTGTTGGTTGTTGCCGCTGACGATCCGTCAATGCACTCATCCCAGAATGAGCAGGATTCAAGATTTTACGGGAAATTTGCTTTTGTCCCCGTTTTCGAACCCTCCGGCCAGCAGGAAGCCTATGATATGGTTTTTGACGCTTTCGAGCTCTCCGAGAAATATTCCGTGCCTGTGCTGATCAGAATAACAACCCGCCTGGCACATTCAAGGGCTGAAGTCACATCGCGCAGGCCTCATCCGCAGAAACAAATCAGACTTCCCGAAGATTCATCCAGGTTCATACTTATGCCGGCAATAGCGCGAAAACGCTATAAAACAGTACTCGGCAACTATGAGAAGCTGAAGATGGAAAACAGGCTCTCAAAATATAATGTTTTCAGGGACGGTCATAACCGCAATCTTGGCATTATAGCCTGTGGCCTTGCCTGGAATTATCTTATGGAAAACTTTTCTGATGAGCAGATTCCGTATCCCGTGCTTAAAATTTCTGCCTATCCTTTCGATAAGGACATAATTATGAATATTACGGAACGCTGCAGGGAGATACTTGTACTTGAAGAGGGATACCCCTTTGTTGAAGAGCAGCTGCGAGGTATACTGGATGACGGAAGACGTATTTACGGGAGGATGGACGGAGCAATACCCCGCGACGGTGAACTGACCCCCGATATCGTGGCTAAAGCCCTGGGAATAAGTACAGGCAGCGGTCCGCGTGTGCCTGATCTTGTGGCACCACGACCCCCTTCATTCTGCAAGGGATGCGGACATGCCGATATGTTCAATGCGATAACAGAGGCCATGAAACCATACCCGTTTAACGGTGTTTTCTCTGATATCGGTTGCTACACACTGGCAGCACTCCCTCCATACAGTGCAATTAATTCATGCGTCGATATGGGCGCTTCAGTGACCATGGCTGTGGGTGCGGCAGATGCCGGACTCCATCCCTCTGTTGCCGTGATAGGCGATTCAACTTTTACTCATTCAGGGATGACCGGACTGCTCGATGCTGTAGTGAAAAATTCAAATGTAACCGTAATAATCGCCGACAACCAGACAACAGGGATGACGGGCGGACAGAAATCCTCCGGAACCGGAAGACTTAAGGATATCTGCACAGGGCTGGGTGTAGATCATAAACATGTCAGGACAATAGTTCCGTTACGTAAGAATCATGAAGAAAATGTACGTATAATCAGGGAAGAAATAGACTTTCAGGGGCCGTCGGTAATAATAGCGTCAAGAGAATGCATCCAGACTGCAGCGCGGCGAAAGAAAAGCGAAAACAAAAGTGAAACCGAAAAAGACCAGTCATGAAAAGTGATATAATTCTCGCCGGAGTAGGCGGACAGGGCATACTCTCAATTGCCGCTGCGATCGGACTTGCCGCGGCTTCCAACAGGCTGTTTGTGAAACAATCAGAGGTTCATGGCATGAGCCAGAGGGGAGGAGACGTACAGTCTCACCTCAGAATCTCCGACAGGAAGATATATTCCGACCTGATTCCAAAAGGCAAAGCAGACATTATTATTTCAGTCGAACCCATGGAGGCACTGCGATATCTTCCCTGGCTCTCAGAATCGGGATGGATCGTTTCAAATTCTGTACCCTATGTTAATATTCCTTCTTATCCGCCGGCTGAGGAAATCACCGCGGAAATTAAGAAGATAAGAAACAGTATCCTTTTTGATGCTGAATCGGTTGCCAGGGATTGCGGCTCGGTAAGGTCGGCAAATATGGTGATCCTCGGTGCAGCAGCTCCCTTTATCGGACTTCCCCTAACTGAAATCGAAAAGGCTGTTGCGGGTCTTTTCGCCTCAAAAGGTGAAGAAGTAGTTAAGATTAACCTTAAAGCCTTCAGGGCCGGACTCACGGTAACAGGTCGTGCATGATCAGAACCTGAAATGTGCGTGCAAATAAATCATGTCTGAAGCCATTTTATTTATATCGTTCGGAATACCCGCCTGGTAATCGATGGCCATCCTTGCATTTCGTCCGAGAGTTCTCTGTGCTCCGAGAATTATAAGCTTTCCGTCGCGCCCGTTATTCCAGGGAAGTACATCACCGGGCGCGGTTACCGAAGCCGAATAATCATACCTGGCAAAAAGCGACAGTTTCTCCGACAAGGCTACAGAACCGGTCGATGAAATACCCCATGCATTATGACCTTTGACGATATCATGGTTTGTCTTGTAGTTTATTTCAGCCCCTATCTTGATTATATCCCAGGTGAAGCCGGCAAAACCGACTAAAGTTGTCTGCAATATTCCCCTTATTTTCCTTGTATCGCAGTAAAGCCTTATGATGGCGTCCTCTTTCGGAAAAAGATTCAGACCAAGGGATGCTTTCAGACCTCCTTCCGGATTTTTTCTTATGCCATCCCCGTTCATCAGTGTAAAATCAATACCAGCCAGCTTATTAATCCTGTAGTCCACGGCAAGCCCAAGGTCAAAGAGATAGCCGTAACCGTTGATCGACTGAAATGTGTTTGCAATATATCTCTTATCGTAAAACCTTAACTGGTAGTGCATTAGTCTCGTCCCGGTGATACCAAGGGAAACCTTTATTTTTCCGTTATCATATCCGATTGATGCCTCCCTTACGGGCGAATTATTTCCCTCATGAAGAACTGTATCAATGAGCTTGGTGAGGTTTATTATTACAGAACCCTTTATTTTGCTTTCAGTAATAAAATCACCTCCGAACCATGCCCTGCTTATTGCAAAACCAGGGCTCAGAGTATCATTTGCGGGGGAGAAATGGAAATCAGTAAAAATTTCTGCAAACGGAACAAGCTTTTTTTCATTTTCCTGAGCTTTTACCTGAAAACAGGCAAATAATAAGGATAAGGTGATAATTACATACTTCTTCAGATACTTCATAAATTTTTAATACTTTCAGGCCCTAAAAGTATTAAAAGCAGTAATCCGGAGAATAAAATTCGTAATCATCATGAAAACTTTTTTTTCGCGTTTTTCTCTTACAGCCGTAATGTTTTTTCTGATAATCGGCTGTTTAAGCGGTCAGGGCACTGTAAAGCTTTATGATCCTTCGCTCGATGGCATGAAACAGATCAGGGAAGCTATAGCCCAGGCAAAGGGTTCAGGCAAGCATGTGCTTATTCAGTACGGGGGCAACTGGTGCAGCTGGTGTATCAGGTTTGACGGTTTCGTTAAAGCCGACACAGGTCTGATGAGGATTATAACACAGAACTATATACCGGTCAAACTGAATTACGATCAGACCAACCGCAATGATGCAGCCAATGAATTCCTTGGCAATCCCTCACGCTTCGGGTTTCCGGTGTTTATCATAATCAACGGCGACGGAAAGGTTCTGCATATTCAGGACAGCGGGTTGCTTGAAGAGGGGCAGGGGTACAGCCGGCAGAAGGTGCAGGGCTTTCTTAAAAACTGGACTCCGCTGGCCGTTATTCCCTCAAAGCCGTCCGGCAAATAAAACAGAAGGGACTCTCCTGAGGCAGTCCCTTCCGAAGAAATGCAGCGGGATATCCGGTTCAGGCTTCCACGCCCGCCTCGGTTGTCTTCATCCGGCTCAAACTGAGAAGCTCGTTGGCAACAATCTCGGTAACATACTTCGTAACACCCTTCTTGTCTTCGTAGCTCCGGTAGACGATCCTGCCTTCCACACACACCTGCCCTCCCTTTCTCAGGTATTTCCCTGCAAATTCAGCGAGGCCGTTCCATGCAACCACATTGTGCCAGGTTGTCTCGGTTACTTTCTGCCCGTCGCCGTTCTTGAAGGCGTCATTGGTCGCAATGGTAAAACGGGCAAATTTCTTGCCGCTCTCAAGCGTCTTTGTTTCCGGATCCTGCCCCAGGTTCCCGATCAGCTGTACTCTGTTCTTAAGCTTGTTCATGACTCTTAAATTTTGGTTAGACATTAATTGTTTTTACTCACAGCAAACTTAAGAAGGGTTTATAAGGTGTATCGGTTAATAATTGATTAGATACGTTTAAAATATATTTATTGTCGGTTGTAACCGTTTGAAAACGTTTTTTATTATCTTTATCAAAACTTTACGGTAGTGGAACGTAAATGTCTCGATTGCGGCGATGTCATACACGGACGTGCCGATAAAAAATTCTGTTCCGATCAGTGCAGGAACAATTACAACAACCGCCTAAACCGCGACAGCAATAATTATGTCCGCAATGTTCATGGTCTTCTCAGGAAAAACAGGAGAATCCTGTGCGATCTGTACAATGAAGGGAAAAGGGTGCTCCACAGGGATGCTCTTTTTGCCCTGGGGTATAACTTCAGTTTTTTTACACACCTGATAGAGACCAGGCAGGGGGAAAAATATCACTTCTGCTTCGAGTACGGGTACTGCGAAAAGGGTGACGATTACGTTGAGCTTAAGGAAAATACGCAGTATCTCAATTACCTTCAGTAGTATCCTACAGGGAATATCTACATTCTTGAACCCGGTGCCTTCGACCCGGCAGGATTTTCTGCCAGCGGTGCCAGTGTTCCGTTATATCGCACCGTTTCTATATAGGTATTATTAATTGAAAGTGAACAGTAGCCTCCGGTTCCGAGTGTCAGATAAAGGTCAAATTTGTCACTGCCCCTGTATACCTCCATATGAATGTCGTAAATACCTTTTTCTTCATTCGTCTTCATCTGATAATTGCCTGTCCGTCCGTTAAAATTTATTCCGGTGATCTGTCTTATGCCAAATGAACGGCCCACATAAGCAAGGCTGACCGAGGCCATCTCGCCATTAATAATAACGAAGTTATGTCTGGGTACAAGGTCGACGGGCATTCCTCCGGGAGGGATGATTTTATCAACCCTTATAACGTATTTCCTGGCTTCAATTGCCTTTTTGAGAGCCATCTGCTCGGCAGCTTTTCTTTCTGCTGAGGATATATTGCCGGATGAGCCGGCCTCTTTTGTGGCGGTACAGGCAGATAAAAGTCCTGCACAAACAACCACTGTCAGCATACTTTTTATCATGGCGGGTATTTTGATAAAAAGTAAGCAAATATTATGCCGGAAAAATTATTATGTTGTTATACTATTTAATATCTCCGTTTGCTGCCTCCCACAACTGCAGATAAGCCAGTTTAATTATGCTGAGCATCTTGTTCCAGTTCACGAGGTTCACCTCGTCTCCCGGCTGATGGTATTCCGGATGCATGGCGGCCATCCAGGCTATCACCGGTACCTTGTTATCGGTAAAGGCAGTGTAATCACTTCCTCCGGTGGGAGCATCGGCGCTCCTGATGCTTAGCTTCAGATTAAGCTTGTATTCCTCAACATATTTCCTGGTTATTTCCTCAAGTTTCGGATAGGCTTTGGTGTAGGTTATGCCGGCCATGTTTTTCAGGGTATCGTTTGCCGCATCGCGTGAAATCATGTCGAAATTAAGATAAAACTTATAGTTACTGATTTTACCGACAGTGGGATAAAGGGTGAAATATTCCGATCCGAGCAGTCCTTTTTCTTCTCCTGTCCATGCGCAGAACACGATGGTTCTTTTCGGTTTAACTCCGCTCTCAATAAATGCTTTTGCGAGTGTCATCACACCCACGGTTCCCGAAGCATTGTCGTCGGCGCCATTCCATATCTTGCCGTTATCCATTCCCATGTGATCCATATGTGCGCCTACGGCAACTATCTCATCCCGGTTTTCACCTTCTATCATGGCAATAATATTCCTTACGTTCACCCTCCTGGTTTTTACTTCGGCGCTGAAGGTGACTTTCAGTCCCGGAATAACCACAGGTTTGAATTTCAGAATACCTGCGGCAGCATCCTTCTCGTACTTTGCCAGGTCGATACCTGTCTCTTTCAGCATAAGGTTTATCACTCTTTCGGTGACCGTTAATGTAACCGGGGAAGATGTAATTTCTTTGCCGTCAAGCGCCATGCGGTTCCAGTTTGTCCTCGGTCCTGATTCGGCATAGGCAGGGTTGAAATCGAACATATATGTGCCCCATCTTTTTGCAATGTCATTGCCTGTTGTTATGTCGATAACAGCTGCAGCGCCAAGGTTTGCGAGGGTTTCATTTTTTCTTCGTGTCATTTCGAAAGTTGTCTGGAGGTTGCCTGATGTAAGTTTTTTATACATCGGCGAATTCTGGTCGTTTGAACCCGGGAATCCCGGCAGTCGCAGTACCACTTTGCCTTTCACGTCGACGCCTGCAAAGTCATCAATTCCATGGGCTTTGTCCACGATTCCGTAACCGACAAACACCACCGGTGCCTCAAATTTTGTACTTAAGCTCATCCTTCCCGTAGTGAAGTCAACATTTTCCAGGAAGGTGTATTCCTTTCCGCTTTTATTAACCGACAGTGTTGCCTGTCCGCCGGGCAATGTTTCGATAAGGGTGAAATTCTGAAAATAGGATGCAGTACCTCCTGATGACGATGGTCTGAGGGTTGACCTGGCCATTTGTTGCCTTCCTCCCTGGCCACCTGCAACGGCGTCACCCGCAGGGGCCGCCCCGAATACCTTAAACATACTTGCAATATAGGATGCGGCGAGGAAAGAGCCTTTCTCTCCCGTAGCCCTTCCTTCCATCCAGTCGGATGACAGGAACTCAAGCTGCCCCCTTATTGCATCCATGGTGATTGCATCAAGACCCTTGTCTTTCGGACTTTTCTGAGGATAAACATTGATTATGCTGCAAAACAATAATACAGCAGGAATGAGTAAATTTCTTTTCATTTTACCTGGTTTTAGAACCGGTAAATTTATCATTAAATCATTATTGCCGGGTAAATTTTGTTTTAAATTTACATCAGTATCCGGAAAAAAACCCGCAATCCGAAAAGTAGCTGTTCCTTATTACTCCGGTTCAACACGAACTCACCCCCTCAATCCCCCTCTCTACGCCGTAGAGAGGGGGAAGCCTGAGCCTTGCGAAGGCAGGGGGTGAGTACATGAAAAACCAGAAAATGGCATTCAGA
>JARKQN010000079.1 GCA_029974835.1 Bacteroidales bacterium | reverse complement strand
TCGAGGGCAAACGATATGCCCGGTAATCTGAGCGGCGGACAGAAACAACGTGTTGCAATTGCCCGGGCTCTTGTTACGGAACCTGAACTGGTTTTGTGTGATGAACCTACTGCATCGCTCGACCACGGAAGTGCAACCCTGGTTATGGAGGAACTTAAAATGCTTTCACGGTCAGGAAAGGCCGTTATAGTTGTTACTCACGACCAGAGGCTTAAACAGTATGCCGACAGGATAATATACGTTAATGACGGATTCGCATCAGAAAAAGAATCATACAGTGACTTATTTAATTGAAAACAGGATAATTAAATTATAATAATATGAACAAATTTATTCTACTTACGGCCCTGGTAATTTTTGCAGGGTGCAGCAATAAGAGCCAAACCTCATCGCAGGAAAATGAAATGTCTGATTCGGAGAGGGAAGCTGTACAAAATATAAAGGAGGTAATTGCCATGGGAAAGATTGAACCCGAGGGAACAATAATCAAACTGGCCGCTCCTTCAGGCGGAATAGTAAAAGAGATTTACAGGTATGAAGGCGGGACTTTGAAAAAGGGTGAACCGATCGCCCTTCTGGAAAATGATCTGGAAAAAATCAGGACAGACCAGCTGAGGAAGCAGGTGGAAGCGCAGGAAATACAAACTGCTATAGAGAAACTTGCTCTTTCAGAAACAGAATCTAGGCTTAAAAACAAGGCGGCCCTTCTTGAATCATCAGAAAGACTTGCAGCCGGCGGGTCTGAACCTCTTCAGAACATTAAGGATTTGCAGACTGAGGTTGAGACTCTGAACCTGGCTGCAGAGAGGCAGAGAATGTCTGTAAGGCTTTCCATGGCAAGATATGATGAACTTCAGAAGCAGTTAGGTTACGCCATGGCCGAAGCTGATAATAAGCTGTTAAGGGCGCCTTCGGACGGTATCCTTCTGAGCCTCCCGGTGAGACCCGGTATGGCAGTAGCCCAGTATTCAGAATATGCCGTGATGGCACCTGCCGGCAGAACTATTGTCAGGGCTGAAGTGGACGAACTTTTCGCTGACAGAATGAAGGAGGGACAGAAAGTAATTTTAAGGTATCCCGGTACGGGAAGAGTAATAGCTGAGGGCGAAGTATTTTATTTATCTCCTTTTCTGTCGTCAAAATCTCTCTTCACCGGACAGACCGGTGAACAGGAAGACAGGCTTGTAAGAGAGATAAAAATTCAGATTGCAGGCAAACCACAGGTGATCCTCAATACAAAGGTTGAGTGTGTGATTATAATCTGAATGCTGCCATGATAAAAACAGCTTTACGGTTTATAAGGTACGACAGGGTAAAAAGCCTGGGCGTAATTATTGGCATAGTGATCAGCATCTTCCTGATAGGCCAGCAGGTAGGCATTCTGCGATTCCTTCAGGGTCTCATGGGAGGACTGGTTTCGAACTCACGTACCGATCTGGCCCAGGTATGGGTGGTTGACAACATCACTCGCAACAGCAATGAACTTGCATTCCTCGACGAAAGCCTCGTGAAGGAAGTGCGCAGTGTTGAAGGTGTTGAGGAAGCCTGGGGAGTCATTGCCGCAGGGGCAACTGCAAAATTTCCCAACGGCAAAAGCTCCCCTGTGCTGGTTATAGGAAGTGAGCCGCCCCTTTTCGTAGCCGGCCCCAGACAGGAAAAAATAATTGACGGGAATCTTATGTCACTAATCGATGACGAGGCAGTCTCGGCGGAGTATTTTGACAGGCAGACCTTCGATTATCCTGTCGGAAAAGGCACCAGGATGGAAATAAACGGGAAAACTGCATGGATTAAAGTCCAGACACGTGACGCAAGAGGTTTTGCCGGTTCTTTTATCTATACAACGCTGTCAAGGGCAAGATTCTATGCTTCACTTCCAAAATCAACGGTAAACGCCGTGGCGGTGAAGGTCAGATCCGGGTTTACTGCCGACCAGGTGGCGGACAACATAAACGGGATTATACCAAATGTAAAAGCATGGAACGCTGAAACACTCAGAAAATCAACAGTCAGCTATATAACCCTGACATCAAACATTGGAACAAGCATCGGTTCCCTCGTAATATTTGCAGTGATAAGCGGATTTTTCATAATCGGACTTACACTCTATTCCGCCGCGGTTGACCATATACGCGATTACGGAACCTTAAAGGCAATTGGTGCAACAAATGGGTATATCACACGGCTTATACTGACACAGTCGCTCATCTTTGCAATTGCAGGATTCCTTATTGCCGCAATGCTTCTTGAAGGCTTCCGCCTTGGTGTCTCAAACTCCGGATTAATGATACGGTATTCACTTGCAGAATACACTGCACTTTTTACCATTACGCTCTTTATTTCAATCGGAAGTTCACTCTTTTTCTCTATCAGAACAATAAATAAGGTTGAACCTGCTTCAGTGTTCAGAACATGATAATTAAACATACTGATATGAAAAAATTATTAATATATATTTTGTTTGCGGCTGCTGTCACGGCAATCAGGGCACAGGAACCTGTCATAACTGTCGGACAGGCCATCAGGGAGGCCCTTGGCAACAGGGAGAACATTGCCTCGGCAAAGACAGATTATCTCATTGCAAAATCACAGACCGCATCTGCAAAAAAGTCTCTGATACCACAGCTCTCGGTAGCTTATAATTTCAGGTATAACTTCGTTTCTCCCTCACAGATCGTTCCTGTCGGCTTGTTTTTCCCGGTACCGACCGAAGAGAAGAGGCCGATCAGGTTCGGCACAGCCTGGCAGCAGAGTGCCGGTGCCTCCCTTTACATTCCATTGCTTGACCTTTATTTGTTAAACAGAATCAAGGAGTCGGGTTTAAACGAAAGGATCTCAAATGTTTCGTTAAAAATTGCCGAAGAGGAACTGACCACTGAAGTCATAAAAAGCTATATTTCGGTTTATTCCAGGGAGCTTATCCTTAAGTCGGCCATCGACGACACTGTCAGAAGCTCCAATATCCGGGATAATCTTTACCGAAGGTTCGGGGAGGGAAGGGTCAATAAAACAGAACTGAATCTCTCATTGATCAGCCACCGGAAGGCGGTTGATGCATACGAAAACGCATTGTCAGAGCTTGCGAGGGAAAAATTGTACATCAGTTTTCTGACAGGTCTTGAACCTGACAGGGTTCTAAATTCTGTTTTTGATTATTCCTTTATTGACAATACGGACATCCTCGGACGGTTTACCGGACAAAACAGTGATTCGAGTTATACTCT
>JARKQN010000053.1 GCA_029974835.1 Bacteroidales bacterium | reverse complement strand
TTCTGCCGTTATTTTTTATTTCCTCGCGGCAGGAAAAGAGAGGCCGGATACCTGAGAATTATGTCGTTATGGTTTCCATGGATGCCTTCAGGTGGGATTACAGCAACATATACAAAACCCCGAACCTTGATAAACTTGCTGCCGGCGGAGTGAAAGCCGGAAGACTCATCTCATCATTCCCCACCAATACATTCCCGAATCATTATTCAATAGCCACAGGTCTTTACCCCGACAATCACGGGATTGTCAACAATACATTTTTTGCCCCGGATCTGGGCTTGCTGTACAGAATCGGCGACAGGACCGCTGTTGAGAATCCGGACTTTTACCTGGGAGAACCGGTGTGGGTGACGGCTCAGAAGCAGGGATTGACGGCAGCATCTTTCTACTGGGTGGGTTCCGAAGCTCCCGTGGCAGGGATGCACCCTCATTACTGGAAGAAATATGACGAAAGCATCAGCTACGATGCCCGTATCGACACGGTTGTTAAGTGGCTGGGTTATCCGGTTGAGAAACGCCCCGGGCTTGTAACTCTTTATTTTGATGAGCCCGACGCCACCAGCCATGATTATGGCCCCGTATCGCCTGAAACAGGTGAAATGGTCAGCCTGCTCGATTCACTTATCGGGGTTTTACAGATGAAACTCTCTTTGCTGCCGCATGCAAAAAGGATTAACCTTATTGTTCTTTCCGATCACGGAATGGCTGAAGTATCTTCAGACAGATATATTAACCTCAGGGAAATTGTGCCTCCCCGGATGGTAAGAAATTTTTACGGGGGAAATCCTGTGATCCTGATTGATCCCGCCGAAGGGAAAAAAGACAGCATTCTTTTTCTTATTAACCGGACTGAAGGAGTAAGGGCATGGGTGAAAGAGTCACTTCCCGAAAGGTGGCATTACGGAAAAAACCCGAGGATAAATGAAATAGTGGCCGTTGCCGACAGTTCATGGTACCTTGCAACAAGGCCGCTGACAGGTAAATTCAGGGGAGGAGCACACGGCTATGATAACCGCAATCCGGATATGTACGGCATTTTCTATGCAGCAGGTCCGGCATTTAAGAAGGGATTCAGAACGGAAGAACTGAACAATGTAGACATTTACAACCTTGTGTGCAGAATTCTCAAAATTAATCCCGCTCCGAATGACGGGGAGATATCAAATATAAAACCTCTTCTTAAAAAGCGGAACTTGTAAAGTTTGTAAGCGGTCAGCAGTTGTGATCAACCCTGATGACCGGTCTGATATCAAACCCGTTTTCAACTGCCTTGTCGAGCAGCCTCCTGATTGTTGCCTCATCAATTTTTTTATCCCTGGCCAGAATCCACAGGTATTTGAAAGAAGGATCTCCCACAAGTACGTACCGGTAATCTTTGTCGAGTTCAATTATCCAGTAATCTCCGCTGAAGGGCCAGAAGAACTGGACCTTAAGTTTTGAGGTAACGTTTTTATCGGGCAGCCAGGCCACTCCGCGGGCAGTACTTATTTTTGACGGGTTGGAAACCTTATGTCCCCGGTTTATCACCGTTATCCTGCCATCTTCACGCAGTTCGTAGGTTGCAGTGATACATTTAAGTCCCTTCTCAAAAGTGTTTGGAAGCCTGGCAATCTCGTACCATGTGCCGGCATACCTTTTAAGGTCAACCTCCTTTACTACAGAAGGCCTTGTCTGTGAATATGTTGTTGAAAATATCATCGCATAAAAAATAAAAACAAGTTTCTTCATACGGATTTTTATAAAGTTAAATGCTAAATTAACACTTTTAAAGCGAGTTTGTTTTAAAATACCTTTTTAATAAGTTTAATCCTCTCACTTTTCAATATGAAACGTACAGAGCAGTTGCAGAGACTGCACTCCGGGTTATCGGGGAAATATGACGTAATAATCATCGGCGGAGGTGCCACGGGGCTGGGAACAGCTCTTGATTCGGTAACAAGAGGATTTAAAACCCTGCTTCTCGAAAAATCCGATTTTGCGTCCGGAACCTCCTCTCGAAGCACAAAACTTGTACACGGCGGTGTAAGATACCTGGCCCGGATGGACCTTATGCTGGTTACAGAGGCTCTCCGCGAACGCGGACTGATGCTTAGGAATGCTCCACACCTTACGTCAGACCAGGAATTTATTATTCCCGTTTACTCATGGTTTGATGCCGTCTTATACACAACAGGACTTAAATTCTATGATATACTTTCAGGAAGACTTAGCCTCGGAAAATCATATTTCATAAACCGGAAAAAAGTAATCGAAAGGCTGCCAGATATCAAGCCAGACGGGTTAAAGGGCGGGATCGTATATCATGACGGGCAGTTTGACGATGCCAGGATGGCCGTCTCAATGGCAAAGGCATGTGTTAAACACGGAGGTACCGTACTGAATTATTTTGAAGTCATGGCACTTTTAAAAGACAAGGAAGGAAGAATTGAGGGAGTGGACGCCTGCGACCTCGTGACTGGTGAAAAATATAATATTAAATCAAGCCTTGTAATAAACTGCACGGGAGTATTTGCCGACGAAATAATACACATGGATACTCCTGAAGCTAAAAGGATGATAAAACCCAGTCAGGGAGTACACCTTGTGTTTGACCGGTCATTCCTTAACGGCAACTCTGCACTTATGATTCCTAAAACCGATGACGGAAGGGTCCTGTTTGCAATCCCATGGTACGGTAGAACCGTTGCCGGAACAACCGATACCCCCCTGAATACGATCAGCCGGGAACCGGTAGCCCTCACGGAGGAAATAGATTTTATACTCAATACCGCAGGCAGATATATGGTTAAACCGCCGGCACGGAAGGATATTCTGTCGGTCTTTGCAGGACTGAGACCTCTTGCCTCCGACCCCGATAATCCGCATGCCACAAAAGAAATCTCAAGACGCCATAAAATAATTCTTTCCGGCTCCGGCCTGCTGACTATTACCGGCGGAAAATGGACCACCTGGCGATGTATGGCAGAAGAGGCACTCGATTGCGCAATAAAGGCAGGAGTGCTCCGCAAAAGAAACTGCGTGACAAAAAATCTAAAAATTGAATCTGTTTCCGGAAATATTCCATCAGACAGGCTGAAAGTGTACGGTGAAAACGCCCGGGAAATCGGAGAAATGATGAATGAGAATCCGGAACTTGCTGAAAAAATATCGGAAAAGCTTCCCTATACAAAAGCAGAGATTGTCTGGATATGCCGCAATGAAATGCCTGTGACTCTCGAAGATATGCTTGCACGAAGGCTGAGGGCGCTTATTCTGGATGCTGCAGAAACTGCAAAGTGCGCTCCTGCGGTTGCGGAGATAATGGCAGGTGAAATGGAACATGACGGAAGATGGATTGAAGAACAGGTCGATTGCTTCAGAAAACTCGCAAAAAATTATTTACCCCGAATCTGAATAACAAATCCTATGAAAAAATACATCCTTGCACTTGACCAGGGGACAACAAGCTCCAGGGCTATCATTTTCAGTAAGGAAGGATTGCCGGTCTCTTCAGCCCAGGAGGAATTCAGGCAGTTTTATCCGAAACCCGGATGGGTGGAGCATAATCCCAAAGAAATCTGGACATCTCAGTCTGATGTGGCCGTTGAGGCAATGGTAAAGGCCGGTATTAATGCTTCAGACCTTGCAGGCATAGGGATTACAAACCAGCGCGAAACAACCATAGTGTGGGAAAGAAGCACCGGCAAGCCGGTTTATAACGCGATAGTCTGGCAGGACAGGCGTACAGCGGATTACTGCGACCGTCTTAAAAACGAAGGGCATGCAAAAATGATAAGGGAAAAAACCGGACTGGTAATTGATGCATATTTTTCTGCGACAAAGATTAAATGGATTCTGGAGAATGTTGCCGGAGCCGCCGCCATGGCATCGGACGGTAAGCTGGCTTTCGGAAATATCGATTCCTGGCTGGCATGGAACCTTTCAGGCGGAAGGCTGCATATAACCGATGTCTCAAATGCTTCCCGGACCATGCTTTTCAATATAAACACTCTTGAGTGGGACAAAGACCTTCTCAAACTCTTCGGTATACCCGGAAGTATGCTCCCTGAAGTGAGGTCATCGGGCGAAATTTACGGCGAGGCCGTTAAACCCTTTGCCGAACCGGTTCAGATAGCCGGTATTGCCGGCGATCAGCAGGCAGCATTGTTCGGGCAGATGTGTATCAAACCAGGAATGGTCAAGAATACATATGGCACAGGGTGCTTTATGATGATGAATATCGGCGACAAACCGGTTGTTTCGGAGAATATGCTTCTGACCACCATCGGTTGGAAAACGGGAAGCAAAATCAGGTATGCGCTTGAAGGAAGTATTTTTATAGCCGGTGCCGTTGTCCAGTGGCTGCGCGACGGACTTGGAATAATAAATAATTCCGCAGAGGTTGAGAAACTTGCTGCCGGCGTCACTTCCTCCGAAGGGGTGTACTTTGTCCCTGCATTTGCCGGCCTGGGCGCCCCCCACTGGGAACAGCACGCCCGCGGCACAATTGTCGGAATAACCAGGGGTACAACATCTGCACATATAGCACGGGCCGCACTCGACAGCATAGCCTTTCAGACTCTCGAAGTACTGAAAGCCATGGAAAAGGATTCCGGCATAAACATAAAGGAACTGAGGGTTGACGGAGGCGCCACGGTAAATAACCAGCTGATGCAGTTCCAGGCCGATATTCTCCAGGCAAAGGTGGTGAGACCGGTAATTACCGAAACAACGGCACTCGGAGCGGCCTATCTGGCAGGCCTGGCAACCGGTTTCTGGAGCGGAACCGATGAACTCGAAAAACAGTGGCAGGCCGACCGCGCATTCTTACCGGTTATAGATGCAGATTCTGCCGGTAAACTGACAGACGGATGGAACCGGGCAGTTAAGGCGGTTAAATACTGGGCAAACCTGTGAGGTTTGATAATAAGTAAGATAAAAGATAAATACAACAGATAAAGTAAGAACTTCTTTACTGCAGGGCTGAGAAGGCTTATGAGAACCCGAAGGGCATTTCTGACGGAACGGTAAATCCGAAAAATCTCAGACTGAAATCTCAATAGCACCGGCAGCCGTATTCATCGACCCGCACGTCTTTTTAATGAATTCCTTTTGGAGCGCTGCAGTGTTCAGGCTGGCAGGAAGGAAAATAATGTAGTGGTTAATAATTGTTAAATAAGGAAGGTTTTTTGCATACATCTGTATTGACTGAGGCAATTGAAGTTAAAAATTTCATTACTTTATTCTCCAGTTATTAAACTCATCACAGCAAATTAAAAAAGCCAGCAATATGAAAAATCTTAAACATCTGAACATGACTTTTATGACAGGAGCCCTGCTGGCCTGTTTCATCTTTACAGCAGAGGCCGGCCAGCCAGTGAAGAAAGAGCTGCTTGGTACTCATAATGGCAGTGAAGTTTATCTCTTTACTCTCACAAACAAAAACGGCAACGTTTTGAAAGTCACAAATTACGGGGCAAGGATAGTCAGGATTGAAGTACCCGACAGGAACGGGGTAAAAGATAATGTAACCCTTGGGTCGGAGACCTTCGACGGGATAATTAAAGGCGATATGTTCGGCGGGGCGGTAATCGGAAGGTTTGCCAACAGAATAGCCAATGGGAAATTTACCCTCGACGGGAAAGAGTATAATTTGCCCGTGAACAACAAACCCAATACTCTTCACGGGGGACGTAACGGCTGGTTCTCAAAAGTGTGGAATGCCGAAATATTGCAGAACAGTAAAATGCCTGCGGTGAAATTATCCTATACCAGCCCCGATATGGAGGAGGGTTTCCCGGGAGAAGTCAAAATGGATGTGATCTATTCATGGAGCGATAAAAATGAGATAATCATCGATTACCATGCGGTAACCGACAAAAAAACTGTAATTAACGTCACAAACCATGCATACTTCAATCTGCACGGGGCCGGCAAGGGATATATATTCGACCATATTCTTATGATGCAGGCATCGGCATATACGCCTTTTAATAATGTGAAAATACCTACAGGTGAAATCAGGCCGGTGAAAGATACTCCGTTCGATTTTACAACACCCCGCCCGATAGGAGGTAAAATAGGAGAAACTTTTGAGAACGTAATGCTCGATGGTTACGATCACAATTTTGTGCTTGACAACAAAAAGAAGGTGGATGCCACGGTGTATGACCCCGAAAGCGGCCGGTTCCTTGAGGTGATTACGGATCAGCCGGGTATGCAGTTTTATTCGGGCAGCGGAATGGC